>JBJEVW010000106.1:0-3851 GCA_051884735.1 Kiritimatiellia bacterium
ACCGGCGATGGGCTGTGCGCCCATGACAATGCGAGATGCGTCGACCGTTCGGCCGGACTAAGGTGCCCGTCCGAAGAACTCAAGCAATAATACAGGACCTCATTCGGATATAGATGCCTTTCCACAAGTTCCCTGAATGCATCCGTATCTTCCCCGTTGGCGCGATAATTCCGACCATTCCATTCCGACAAACCTCGTATGGATCGCGAGACGAATTCCTGAACATCACTCCAGTTGCCTAATAGCGTAGCCAAGAAAAGCACAGCGCATGCCACATCGAATACCGAGTGACGGGCACTGAAAAAGATCTTACGAGTCCCCATACGATTACAGCACGACGACTTCACGCAGAATAAACGTCTCTCCCTTCTGCGAATCGGAAACGACGCGAAGAAACTTCACAGGAATTCGAGGAACGAATGTGCATTCGCCGTTATCGTGCCGGAAGCGACCAGCAGTTAGCCACCTCCGTCCGTTCGCAGATGTCTCAACCCGTGCGGAAACCATCCGCCCCGTTCCGTCCCGTCGCCCGGACTTAACGGTTATTCGACCGGACACCGGCTGCGCGAACTCAACCTGCCACCAGTCTCCGCGTCTGAACGGCTCCGCCGAAACATAGCATGTCGCATCGAGCCCGTCGATGACACGTTCTGGCCCCGTACCACTGTCACTTCCCGGCTTGGATGCGGAGCAACCGGCACCATTCAGAGAGATCCTGCCGCCTCCCGAAGTGGTCCCGTTAGAAGACTTTGAATACTTGCCTGCCGCACGGCCGCAGGCATTCTTGGAGAACATTCACTCCCATACCGAATCCTCGCGCCAGGCCTTGTCCCAGGCGTTATGCCCAATGTCTGGGAAGGAGGACATGCGGAATTCACCGCCGCGCTCCTTGACGGCGTGCGCGACGTCTGCGAGCGCACGCCTGTCGTCTTCGGACTTGAATTCGCTTTCGTTGTAAAGCAGCCAGATGCTGCCCGGCTTTTCATCGGGGACAGCAAATGCCTCGCAGAATCCGGCCACGGGAAGACTTGCCGCGAACCGTCCCGGATACCCAAACGAAAAGGTCCATGCGGCACTCCCGCCGTATGACAGACCCGTCAGGTAGAGCCGGTTGGTGTCGACTCGCGGGTTCGTCGCGGCACGGATCACTGCATACATGGCATCACAGACAAGGTCGGCCATGGGCGGACTCCATGCCTTTGAACACCTAACCGACGCACCTTTCGGCACCATCGGCGCGAAGAGGTAGCAAGGGTGTTTCTCCTGAAATTCTGTCGAGGTGATCTTCGAGAAGATGGTTGTCTGATTGAAATGGGCAAGGAGATCGGTGCCTTGTTCGCCGGTGCCGCCGAAATAAACCAGGAGCGGAACCGGCTTGGTGCCTCGCTTTGGCGTGAAAAGAAGGTATGGGATCTCGTTGGCGAGCAGTCTTTCCTTCTCTTGGGGATTCAACATGCTCTCGGCATGAGTATCCCTGCGAAACCATCCCGCTTTCAGGTTGAATCGGTCAAGTTGGTGCTTGAGATTCCGATTGACGGAATACGGATCAAGAATCCCCGGATAACCGTCTCCTGGCTGAACAGACACTTTCGCCTTACTTTCCTTGGCGCGTTTGCAGGCCGTCTCCGCCTCCTTGATGGGAAGCTGGGATGCAGGGAATCCCTTCGACACGGCGGACTTCATCAACCTAAGCGCCTTGTCGTAGTCTTGGCGAACGCCACCCTCTCCGAGATAGTACAGCGCAGAAAGCCGTGCTAGCGCGAACGGACTACCAGCGTTAGCGGCCTTCCTCAGGATCGCAAGTCCTTCCTTTCGCGTCTCCGGACATTCGTAGCGCTCCGCGCCTTTCTTAGCCATCTCTTCAAGGGCCCGCTTTTTCGGCGACATTCCTCCAGCTCCCGCGATACATCCCATTACATAGTCCACATCATTGGAACCTTCACTGGCTTCCGCTTCCAAAAGAGCAGGTGTTGCCAAGAATCCAACAAGAACAACACAAGAGGGGAATCGGAGAAATCTTTTAGGTTGCATAGGCAATTCCTCTTTAACTAGTCTTCACCAGCCAATGTCAATGCACCGCATGCTCGAATAACTCTAACAATTTTCTCTAGCGAAGCCCGAACGTCTTTCGGGTCAACGTATTCGGAGTATAGAAGAACCACCACATTGGAATCATTATTGACGACGATAGTCTTCGGCACGACTTTACGCGTCGTCTCGCGGTACACGGTCCACCTGCCATCACGAATCTGGCACAATCGATAATCATTCCCGTCCTTTTCCCAAATCAACCATTCTGCTTTTTCTGGAAAATCCGCATTGGGATCGTCGCTCATTACCCGTCTTCCCGCTATCCGAACACTCCCGACAGGCACGAACGAATCCATGGTGACGTTTTGAGAACCCTTGACGGTCATCCTCAGGATTGACTCATGTTTCAATGTTTCATTGTACGATGTTGTAAATTGAAACTCCGACCACCTCATAAAATACGGCTCTGCGCAGGGTTGCCACGCCGATGAATCCGCTTTGGCGAAGGGAAATCTAACAACGACATTCGTATCGTCAAGGTCATACCAAATATTCTGTTGCCCCTCTTGTGCACGGAAACTATTACAAACAAAAGGCAAAGACGTTAACGGTTGCAACCTGACACCTCTCCCATGCCACTCGTTGTATATTGCGATGTTATTCGTCACCGTAAAAGCTGATGAAGGTTGAAATCCGTTAATGCGTTCCTCTTGCCGATTGCCTGAAAGAGGGGTAATGTCTTTGTCCGTCCAAACAAAGAACACCATACGCCCAATTGAGTCAATATGCACATTAGGAAATAAAATTCGCAGCTTTCTGTCAGACAACGACCAGGCAAGCGGAAACCTCGAAATGCACATGGTAGCGGAACCTTCTATAGGAAATACAGACCCAGGAAGCCAACGCCTGCGTATCTGCCATGAAGCAATGTCATACAGCGTCAATTCTACCGCCGCATCTTTAACAGATGGGGAATCACAGTAGGCCATAACTCCTGCGTCTACGTACACCATTGCGGGAGCTTCCCCAAAGGATCCTCCATGACAACAAAAGCAGGAAAAGATAATTAGTAGGAAGATATTCTTCATGGCATTTTATTGAAATTGGATTTGCACTCCAGTCGGGTTCTTCTGCATAAAAAATGCATCAGTTCCATTCCAAATAGCGAACCCTGACAACGTATTATCAATAGACTGTAGGGTGGTGTGTTTCATTCCATAGCTTGGATCATACCATGCATTCATCAAAGGGACAAAAACAATCTGGTGGTTGCTGAAGAAAGATGCTGGTTTCGCATTGTTCTGTCCTGAAGTTCCCGATGTATATGTCACCTCTGCCACGGCTCCCCAGTTATATAGAGAACTCGACACGAGTTCATTAGGATTGGCTTCATTCTTGTATGGAAAAATGGCATTACCAGAAGTCCCCGCACCTGAAAACGACCATGTCTTAACCATAAACATGTTTGATGTCGAAGACTTGAACATCTTCCACTGGGAAGCTATTCCTTGTATCTTAAGCGTCTCAATGAAAAAAGTAGCCCATGCCCCGCATTGTCCATCTGTCTTGTCTAACAAATCAGGGAAGTATGTTACATCTATCTGATACGACCTATAATAGGTTAACAAAACACCATCTTTTCTTTTCACGTTTCTGCCACTAAATCCACTCCAAACACCCTCTGTAACGGTCGAGTCAGTTTTCTTCCCTCTGGCACTTGTGCAGCTGATATGAAACACCGTTTCGTATGACGGACATTCCTCCTTGTATGTCAAGTACAATTCATGATCGGAGCGACTCCTGTGCCACACCAAGTCATC
>JBJEVW010000107.1:0-3825 GCA_051884735.1 Kiritimatiellia bacterium
AGAGGGGGAATAACCGACCCGTTCAGCAAGGACGGGCCAACCGAAATAGTCTCTGATATCATAGCCCGGATGATAGCAAAAAGAGCGCAAACTGTGAACCTTGAACCAAGAAAATTAGGCTCCGGCAGGATTGTAGAACGGCGTGGCGCGAGTGGGCGGACGGGCGGTGCGAGAGGTGATGGCGGCGCGAGTGGCGAGCCGATGGGTGGAGGAATCAGATGGCGGCGGAGCGGAGGATGATTGCGTTGCGGTCTTCGCCGCGTTCAATGGCCGCGATTGTTTCGAGGGCGGGCAATCGGAGCGTGGTGTTTGTAGGGGGGGCACACGGGTGACGCTTGTGCGGGATGCCGGCGGTTGCCGTAAATGATGAATCCACGTAAAATTATGGGAACCGCTGTTGAATTTTAATCAAATTGGAGGAAAAATGAGTTTGAAATGGCTTGATGTCCGCGATGGCAAACTGGTGGATGAGACGGGGGCGGAAGTTCGCCTGCACGGCATTGGATTGGGCAACTGGTTTGTCCATGAAGGGTATATGTTCGACGGGTTCCATGGACCATGGGACAAACCACGGAACATCCGGAAGCTGGTCGCGCTTTTGGCGGGAAAAGCCTATTCGGAAAAATTCTGGAAGCGATTTTACGAAACCTACATCACGGAGGCGGATATTGCCGCCATCAAAGAAGATGGCTACAATTCGGTGCGGTTGCCGCTCGATTACGAGCTGTTGATGGAGGACGAGATTACGGAAATCTCCTTCAAAGAAGAAGGGTTCCGCATGATCGACCATTGCGTCGAACTTTGCCGGAAGCATGATTTATATGTCATTTTGGATTTGCATTGCGCACCGGGCGGACAAACCGGTTCCAACATTGACAATGCCTACGATTCGGTGCCCCGGCTGCTCTTGGATGCTACCCGTCAGCGGCAATGCATTGCGCTTTGGCGGAAGTTGGCGGAACGCTATCGGGACGAGCCGGTTGTCGCCATGTACGACCTGCTCAACGAACCCATTGCCACCAAGCGTCCCGGGCAGTTCTACAAAGGACAGCTTCGCCAGAATCTGATCGATTTCCATAAACGGCTGGTAGCGGCGATTCGTGAGATTGACCGGCGTCACATTCTTTCCATCGAAGGTGCGCATTGGGCGACCGATGTCCTCAGTTTTCCGGAGTCGTTCGATCCTCGCATGGTTGTCCATTTTCACATGTACGGGGAATTTCCCGGACTGTGGCTATTCCAGCGTTGGCAAGAGGTCGGGCGTCGTCTCCATGCTCCGTTATTGTTGGGAGAGACGGGTGAAAACGAGCCGGCTTGGATATCGGCCGTACTTTGGGACGCGGAGCAACAGAATTGCTCCACCAATCTCTGGTGCTGGAAAAAGGTGCCTAAACGCGCTTCACCCACGATTATTATCCCTCCGGAGGGGTGGGATCGAATCCGGAACTGGACGCGCGGCGATCCGGCTCCGGAACCGGAGGAAGCGCAAAAAATCTTCGATGCGTTTCTGGAGTCCATCCGATTTGAAAATTGCATGCGTTTGGATGCGGTGCGGAATGCGGTAGCCCGCAAGGCGCCCTTTGCGATTCGCGCAACGGACTTTGATTCCGGGGAAGGGGATTTTCATGCGGAGCATCCGCAGAGCAACATTTGGAACTACCGGCTGGAAAGCGGCTTGAAAATCGAAACAATCGGCGGCGTCGAATGGACGCATGGTCCGGGGTTTTATACCAATTGGGAGTTGTTCGAATTGGTACTGACAGCCGGCGATGAGGTCTGCTATACGGCCAAGCACGTTCCTGCCGGAGGCAGTGCGGTTGTGCTTGCGCATGGCGATGCCGGGAGCTCTATGGAACTTGCGGCAGGAGATGTTTCCAGCAGTGTTTCTCCTTCCACGGAGGAGGCCAAGCCGGTCAGCATCCGTGTTCTATCGGAAGGCAGAGTTCGTTTGAAGATTCGGTGCGTTTCCGGCACCGTTCGTCTGCAGGAAATCCGATTCGAGCTCCCAAAGGCATAACCGCTTTGGAACCAGCCGTGAGCGCCGACACTTCAGGTCATCGCTTCCCGCAAAAAAAAAAAAAAAAGAATGACAAAAGAAACAAGGGATTGCAGTTTCGACTGCAATCCCTTGTCGCAAAATCGCACCACCGAGGGTGTTTTATTGGAAGAGGTGGAGCGTGTAACCGAAATGTTCGGCCCAAAGTTCCGTTCCGTCCTCGTTCAAGAAAAGGCGGACTGAGGTGTCGGGAGCCGTCACAAAAATGGGGGCGATGGATTCGGCTTTGGCGAGCAGCCATTTTCCGGAGCCGCTTGGATTGGCGGAAACGGAGACGGTTGCTTCTTCTCCATCGGCAGAGGCAATGGCGCCCGATACAAACAGGCATTCGCTTTCTGCCGTGCCATTGTTTTCCAGATTGCCGAAATCGAGAATCGCGCCATTCTCCAGGTTCAGATTGCCGTTTTGGATTGTCATGGGACCGGTATCGTTGCGCGCAGGGGCGAGTGTGGCACCGGCTTCGACCGTCAGTGCGGTTGTTCCATCGGTTTTCGCGATAAAGGTTCCGGATCCGGCAAGTTTAGCATTTGTCCGGATCGTCGTTACGGTATTGGAGAAAACGCCATCGTTGATGAGCGTGCCGGAATCGACGAAAATGCCTGCCGAAGTTGATACGACACCGGCGAAGCGTTGGGTTCCTGCGCCAATCTTGGTCAGGCTTGTCGCTCCATTTTGCGAAATGTTGCCGGTTAAATCTCCGTTGGCGTCATTGTCGCCGACTTTTATCGAACCGGCTTGCGACCCGGTTTTCGTAAAATCGCCGGAGCCGTTGATGCCGTTGAAGGTCGTATTTGAAAATTCGATGATGCCGTAGTTGTAGACATCGCCCAGACGGTCGCCGTACGGCCACCAGTTTCCGCCTCCGGCAAGTTTCGAATAGACGTAGCAGTCGCCCGAAATGTCGCTTGTATCGGCGAGGGTCGGCCCCGTGCCGCCGGATCCGTAGGCGATATCTTGATCCATTTGGGCAAAAACGATGCCATTGGAACCGCTGACATTTCCATCGAAACGGGAGCCCTTTCCTTTCGGGGCATAGACATAGCCGCGCGCGGCACCGAAATCGATGTTGGAATGGATCATCGGGGTGGCATTGCGGTGGTAGCCGATGATGACGGCACCGCTTGTGACACGGATGGTACCTTCGCCCTGGATGACTGTGTTGACCTTGTTTGTATCGGGCGATGCGCTCAAGATCAAGGAATTGATGGTCAGCGGAGCGTCGATATTGTTGGTGATTCCCGGTTGGAAGACGACGTTCATTCCCGACACGTCTTCATCGGTGCCGTAGATTGCGTATTCGGTTTCATCAAGGGGTCGAATACCGCGTTCGGTGTCATAGGTCATCCATTCGTCTTGGGAATGGAGAACCAGCCAAGGGATGATTCCGATTGCCTTTGGACCTTCAGCGCCTTCCGTTTTGATGGTTTCGGGAGGTGTCGCGAGATAAATGTTTTTGGAAGCGACAGTCGCATCGTCCCGATCGGCGGAGGCACCGGTCGTACCGACGATTGCCAGAATGGCATTCTCTTTCCGTTGGATTGCATTCGCCTCCAGAATAAAGTGTTTGCTATAGCTTCGTGAAAGATCGATGATGTTGTAGCCGCCTCTGGAGTCGTCACTCGGCCCGATGACGATATCGCCCGTCAGCGTTTCGGTAATCAAAGCTGCACTGGAGAAGACTTCCGTCAGGCGCGCGTTGTGCAAAATCATGTTGCGCGCTCGTGTTTTTCCGGGAAAGAGGGAGTTATTTTGGAACACGAGACCCGTCC
>JBJEVW010000108.1:0-3818 GCA_051884735.1 Kiritimatiellia bacterium
AGGCGTTGCCCCGGTTCCGGGAGCATTCATCCCGAAAAACCGGGATAAGGGTGTTTCCTTCCTTTCTTTTCCGGTTTTCGATGGGATTGAAACTCTCAGCATCGCGCAATTGGTGTCGGCAGAATCGCGTTTCTGCGCAACTACATTCCTTTTTGCATAGCCGCCATCCCAGCCATTCCGCGTCTGTGCTGTCCAGCGCGTGAATCGGCAGACGCGCATGGAGATCCGCCACGTATACCCCCATCGGCGATTGAATCTCCCGATTCCGTTACGCAAGCTTCCGCGCACTTCCGGGAATTTCTTGCGTTTTCCATTGGTACGGAATATAATCTTGTCACGATTCAACCTCCTATCTATTCACTCCTTTTATGAGTAACAAAGAAGTACGTTTAGGCGTAATCGGCTTGGGTAACATGGGCACAAGCCACATTGCGAATATCGAAGCCGGCAAAATCAAAGGTGTCAAGCTTGTCGCAATCTGCGATATCGTCCCCTCCAAAATGGATCGTTATGGCGACAAGTACAAGAAGTTTACGGACAGCGCCGCCATGCTCCGCTCCGGAGAAATCGACGCCGTCATGATCGAAACCCCACACTATTCGCACACGACCATTGGCATCGATGCGCTCACGCTGGGCATCCATACGCTCGTTGAAAAACCGATATCCGTCCATAAGGCGGATTGCGAGCGGTTGATTGCCGCGCACAAGGATCCGAAGATCATTTTCTCCGCCATGTTCAACCAACGGAGCGATCCGCACTTCATCAAGGTCCGCGAAATCATCAAAAGCGGAAAACTCGGCGAACTGACGCGCATCAACTGGATTATCACCAACTGGTTCCGTACGCAGGCCTACTATGATGGCGGCGGTTGGCGCGCCACCTGGAAAGGCGAAGGCGGAGGCGTATTGCTCAATCAGTGCCCGCACCAGCTCGATCTTCTCCAGTGGATGTTCGGCATGCCGTCCAGCGTCCGTGCCTACTGCGATATCGGCCGCTTCCATAACATTGAAGTGGAAGACAATGTAACGGCCTATCTCAAGTATCCGAATGGCGCAACCGGCGTCTTTATCACGACCACCGGCGAAGCCCCCGGCACAAACCGTCTCGAGGTTTGCGGCGAATACGGCAAAATCGTCGTGGAAGACGGAAAAATCACCTGGACGCGCAACGAAATCGGCCAGGCCGAATTTCTCAAGACCTGCAAGGGAAGCTTTGACACGCCTCCCATCTGGCACATCGACATTCCGGCAAACGGCAGTGGCGGACAGCATGTCGCATTGCTCCAGAACTTCATTGACGCCATCCTTTACGGCACCAAGTTGATTGCACCCGCTGAAGAGGGTATCAACTCGGTCGAGCTCGCCAACTGCATGCTCTATTCCTCCTTCACGGATTCGACCGTGCAATTGCCTCTGGATCCGGCGGCCTACGAGAAACATCTCATGCAGCTGATCGCCAACTCCACCTTTGAAAAGAAGGTCGTGGAGAATGCCTCTCCGGCGGCAGACATGTCGAGCTCGTTCTCGCGCGTCTAGCCCCCCCTCGTCCCCACCAACGGCGAAGAGCGCGCGATTCGTCCGTGCCTTCGCCGTTTTCTTTTTTTTTCTCTTTCCATTCACCCCCGAAAATCCATTTCGATTTTCATCCTAACCTTTTCTCCGCCATGTACTTTACCGGATTTGCCGATGAAGCCGCCAAAGGAATCGACGGCCAGATTCAAGCGACGCTCGATCTCGGTTGGCGCAATATCGAAGCACGCGCCATCGATGGCGTCAACATTCATGATCTCGATGATGAAACCTTTGACGCCGTTGCCGAAAAGCTCACTCGGGCGGGAATCCAGATCAACTGCTTTGGTTCCGCCATTGCCAACTGGGCAAAATCGATCGAAAAAGAAGAAGATTTCGAAAAAGACCTGGAGCAGACGCGCCGCGCAATCGAGCGCATGAAACGTCTGGGTACGCCGATGATCCGTATCATGAGCTATGCGGTGCTCAAGGATCGCGCACCGGAGGACCAACTCCGCGAAAAACGCTTCGAGCGTCTGCGCCAGATTGTCGATCTTTTCCTGGATGCCGGCATCCAGCCTGTCCACGAAAACTGCATGAACTATGGCGGCATGGGATGGAGCTTTACCCTCGATCTAATCGACAACATTCCCGGACTGAAACTCGTTTTCGATACGGGCAATCCCATTTTCAATGCCGACTATACCAAGAAGGCTCCCTTCCCCATGCAGTCGAGCTGGGAATTCTACAAAATCGTACGCGACCACATTGCCTATATTCACATCAAGGATGGAAAAATGGTGGACGGAAAGATGGTCTATTCCTACTGCGGCGAAGGGGATGGCGATGTCCAGAAGATTTTGAACGACGCTTTTTCCCGGGGCTACGATGGCGGCATTTCCATCGAACCGCATCTGGGCGCGGTCTTCCACGATCCTTCCATCAAAAGCGATGCCGAAAAGACCATGGCCATGTACCACGAATACGGAAAGCGTATCGAAAAAATTGTCGAGACGGCCCGCAATCAAAAATAGAGCGGACCCGGGGCTTTTCCGTTCTTTTCCACGCCGTTTCTTTTCCGGCAACAGCATCGGACCGCACCTCGTGCCTCCGGTGCTTTTTTTTTTGTGTGTGCAACGAACCTGCGCCGTCCCCTCCATCCCTTCCATCATCTCGCCCCTGCGACAGTTTGTGTTTTCAAAAAAACCGCCCGTTATCGAATCGCTTTATGCTAGAATCACGACAATTGGAGGAATCCCCATGTCGCTCTTGATCGATTCTCACGTTCATATCTATCCCAATTACGATATCGGAAAGGTGCTTCAGACCTTTCGGACGCGCATTGTCCGAGCCGGCGCCCAAGAAGGCGCACTCTGCCTGGTGGAGCGCGAAGGCGTCAGCGTCTTCAACCAATGGGCGGCAGGACAGGATTTACCCCCGGACGAAACCGTCTGTCGCGTGGAGCGCGGCGGACTGCTCCTGAAACACGAAAACCAGCCCGATATCGCCGTTTTGGCGGGACGTCAAATCGTGTGCGCCGAAAAAATCGAAATTCTGGCGCTCGGCCTTCGGGAATCGATGAAGGACGGTCTTCCGGCTTCTTCTGTCATCGAACACATCCTTCGTTCGGAGGCGCAAGCCGTGCTGGCATGGGGCGTCGGCAAATGGCTTTTCTCCCGCAAAAAGGTCGTCGATCAGCTGATTCGCCGGTTCTGCGGCGACGACCTCTATTTGGGCGATTCCTCCTTGCGTCCGTTGTTTTGGGGTGAACCCGATGCCATGCTACGCGCTCCTTCGCTGGGACGGCGCGTTTTGCACGGATCGGATCCTCTTCCGCCGATCTACGAACAAACGCGCGTCGGACAATACGGCGACTTGGCCGAAACCTCGTTGGGGGAAGACCGTCCCATCCGCGACCGCATTTTGTGCATCTTGCGAAACGATCGTCTGCAAAAAACAGGCCGGAGAGCCAATCCAATCGAATTTGCCCGCCGCATGCTGATTCACTGACCCTTCCGGAAACGCAGCGCAAAAGCCCGCGAAACAAAACACCCCGGGCATGGAGGGACGATCTGTGACGGCGATTTCGTTTTTTTTCGGTCAATATTTGTTGATGAAATTCTCATTTTCAATATCTTACAATCGTTTTCATCCCGATTTTTCGGACAAAAACCAAGCCACGCGGGGCAAAGCCACAAAGCAACGCCGCGTGGGGCCAAGCCACAAAGCGAAGCCGCGCGGAGCCAAACCACAAAGCCAAGCCGCGCAAAAAAAAAAAAGAACACAAAGAAACACAAAGACCATTAC
>JBJEVW010000109.1:0-3809 GCA_051884735.1 Kiritimatiellia bacterium
CTTCCTGCTGATTCTCCGGTAGGGAGCCTTCCGGATGTCCATCCCGTTGGGCCGGAAGGTGCGGCGGGGCCATCGAGCAGAAAATTTCTATCGTGAAACTTGTGTTTCTGTTACACTGAAACAACGAATCCATCATTTCGGTTGGCGAGCCTATCGCCTAACGCGATCAAAAGAAGAAGAGAAGGTAACGAATATGACAAAAAGGATACTTGCCGGTATATTGGCCATTGGTTGCGGACTTGTCTCGCTTCAGGCTGTCCAATGGGACATCACAAAGCCTTCCGGATCGTTTTGGTCAGATGATTCGAATTGGCTGGGGGGCGCGAAACCCTCCGCAGAAGAAGCCGCTTCCTTTGGCAAATGGGAGACAAATCCTGGCGGAACATATACGGTTGTCGTGAAAGAACCTCAGGTATTCGGTTCATTCGCCCTGACAGATTGGAACAATCCTCCCAATCCGTTTTACATTGGCACGGAGGAGGACGTCCAGAACGGCAATACGCTGACCTTTGCCAATCTGACCCGCCCGTCAAACATCAGCGGTACTGCGGTTATTGTTGCTGATGTCATCCTTTCGGACGATGGGGTATGGAGCGTCAACAAAGGATGGAATGGAGAATTTCAGGTTTTGGGACGCATTTCCGGCAATCATGCCATTGAAAAGACCGGAAACGGAACCCTATTGCTCTGCGGGCGGAACACCTATACGGGAAAGACAACCATAACGGCCGGAACACTCCAACTCGGGAACGGCGACGGACGCACGGGCGAATTGGCGGGGGATGTCGAAGTGCTTTCGGAATTGATCGTGAATCCGGCCGCAGGCGATACCACCACCATGAAGAATCTTTCCGGCACCGGAACATTGCGCAAGAAGGGGCTGGGGACGCTTGTCTTTTCCGGAAGGGAAAGTCTTTCGTCCAGCGGCTCGTTTTCTATCGAACGCCATTATTGGCAGAATTCCAGTGCCGGGGCGCTGGATTGTACCATTCCCGGCGGGCGATGCGGATTTTCTTCACAAGTCTGGAATGATGATTTCACGTTTGCCGGAACCGAATCGATGGATTTCGGGGATGGCCCCGTGACCCTCAAGCAGACGCAAAGCAACTATACCCGGACGGTTACGGTGCTGAAGAATACCCTGACGGTCGGCGGTTCGATCGGCGAAAGCGGCGGCTTCTCCTTGACGAAGGCGGGGGCGGGCGATTTGGTTTTGAAAGGGAGCAATTCCTATTCGAAAAATACGACGATCAAGGATGGCCGTTTGATTTTGGAGGCGGAAGGCACGATGGGGGCAGGTGCGGTCTCCATCGGAGCCGATGGAGAGGCGGTGTTGGACAATGGCGAGCAGATTGCCAACCGGCTTCCGGATGGTCAGGCGGTGACGCTTGGCGGCAAACTGACACTTCATGGTTCGTCCTCCGGAGCGGTAACGGAAGAGGCCGGGGCCTTGACGCTTGCCGTTGGCCCGGCCTGCGTGGCCATCCGTCCGGCCGGAGCCGAGACGTTACTGACATTCGCTTCCTTTGCGGAGCGCAAGATTGGCAATACCACGATTTTCGACATTCCTGAAAACGGAAAAGTCTCAGTCGGCGGAATGACGGCTGGAGAGATGATTCCCGGAGCACTGGCAAAAACCGGCGGCGCAACCGGTTTTGCAACTGTCGATGAAGCAGGGGCGGTATGCCTTGCCGTGGCGGACGGCGCGGAGAATGTCAAAATGGATTTGCAGGGAGACACGACGATTGAAGCCGGCGAATACGGAACACTTGAGTTCTGCAATAGGAGCGGAGCATCCGTTACAGTGACGCTATCCGGTACCATTTCGACAACAAAGGGGCTTTTGTTTTCGGGCGATTCCCCAATCGTGTTGACGGGCGGAACGATTGCCGGCAATGCGGACGGAGAGGTGATCGTGTTGACTGCAAATACGGCCATGGCGACAATCGAAACCCCGGTAGAAGCGGATGACATTACATACGGCGGAGTAGGGGACTTGGCCATTTCCGGACGTCAGACGGCTAAATCCTATGCAAATGGATACATCACGCTCAATGTCGATGGAACGGTTACTTGGGCGCAGACGAATCCGGATTGCGGTGCGGTCCGGCTCTATGGGGGAACGGTCGTTTTGGCGAAGGGCAGCAGGCTCTACGAGAAGAATTCCTATTCCTCGGGCGATCGCTGCTATCTGCAGGTCGGAGGAAATGCGGTACTGGATTTGCATGGCGTATCCGTTTGGGTGAACGGCATTTCGGGATCGGGAATCATTACGAACCGCGATTCTGAATCGTTGGCGGTTTTGAATTGCAAATGGTCTCCTTCCGGCTCCAACTATTACACGTACCAGCCGAATTTCTCCGGTTCGCTCCAAGGCAATCTCCGGCTTTCGCTGAGTTCGGATGGATACTATTACGAAAGGTACACGCAGATTCTCTCCGGAGACAATTCGCACACAGGCGGGACGGTTTTGTCCAGCGGCGTGACACTCAACCTTCGCCATCCGCATGCTTTGGGGGCGGGAAGCTTTTCCGGCAATGCGACGGCCGCAAAGGTCAAGGCCGAAATGGCTTTGACGTTGGATGGAGTCACGGAACTCCTTTGGAAGAGCCACACCTACAACGGCGCGTCTCTAGATATGGGAGAAGCCCCTGCCTTCCTCAATGCCACGCAAGTCAATGTTTCGGTGACGAATACAGTCAAGGTAGCCTCCTTGGGGGAGATAGACGAGGGTAGTTCCTTCACCAAGTCCGGTTTGGGAAATCTGGTTGTCAAAGGCGACGCAATGTATACGGGCGAAACAACCATCTCGGCCGGAACGCTCACCTTTGAAGGAAATGTCGAGAGCCGGGTGTTGAATGTGGAAGATTCGGCGACCTTGACCGCAGGCGTTTCGGCGGCATTTCATCCAAAAACCCTTCTCACCGTGGCGCAGAATGGCATTATCAAGTTGCACAATGAAGTTCCAATCCAGATTTCGTCTATTTCTGTTGATGGCGTAGAATATATGGCTAGCGGCACATACGGAGCGATTGGCAGCGGCGCCCGGTATCAGTTACCGTGTTTTACGGGAACCGGTCAATTGCAGATTCGTGGTGGCGTGATGCTCTTTATCCGGTAATTTGTTGCTGCCATGATGAATATGATTGTGCCACTTTCAGGGATTTTTCTTGCAACAGCCATGCCAGTCGAGCCGCTGTGGCAGTCATCGATTGGAGCGGATGGTGTTTTGCGGTGCGACAGTTCCCGGACGGAATTCGAGTTTGAATGGCGAAAATACGCACAAACATCGAAGGATGAACCGCTGAAGCCGAATACCCGCTACGAGATTACGTTTCGCGCCAAGGTTGAAGGAATGGACAAAGGTTCTTACCTCTATGCAATCATCCGGCCCGAGTCGACCGGCGGTGCGGAGAAGGATGTCGGCGATTTGCCCGTTCATCCAACGGACGGACAGTGGCGGGCGTGCAAAATGAAATTCTCGACAGGTTCCGAACCGGATTACCGCCTGCAATTCCATTCTCACAATCGCATCAAAGCGGAAATCGCGGACCTCGAAATCAAGGAACTGGAGCCGGTTCGGCATGTGACATGCGTGCCGGGAAACTCTCGGGTGGAGCGTCCCGCCGGACTTCCGGCGGGAGCGCAGGAGTTTGATGTCGATTTACCGCGAGCCAAGAAAGGACTCGTGTTGGATGCGGTGGCATTCGGGGTGCATCCCGAGAATCCCGACAATACGGATGCTCTTCGCAAAGTCTTTGCCGAGGCAAAGATGCGAGGGGCCGAGAAACTTGTTCTTGCGCCTGGCG
>JBJEVW010000110.1:0-3802 GCA_051884735.1 Kiritimatiellia bacterium
AAGGAAAGACATAAGCGAAAGGGATGCGTCAAAAGGTGTGGGCCGAGAATGGGGCGAAGCAGATGGGGGTTGCCACCGGAAAGAGGATGGACGTGCCAAAATACAAACCCGTCCGCTCAAAATCGATTCGGAAAGATTCTGTTTGCCGGCAGAACGCGAGAAGCACGAAGCCATATTGCTCCAGTCGTTGTGCAGACTGGGGCGATTATGGATTTTCCGGGGATTTTCGGGGGCGATGGAAGAGCCGGTAGAACCCGAGGCGAAGCACCATCAAGAAAGCTTCCTTGGCAATGTTGCGGGATAGTTTCGAGTAACCGGAGCGGCGATCCTCGAAAACAATCGGCACTTCCCCGATCCGGAAGCCCTTCATCCACGTTTTGAATGTGGTTTCGATTTGGAAGGAGTAGCCGTTCGAGCGGATGGAATCGAGATCGATTGCACGAAGAACGCGAGCCGAATAACACTTGTATCCGCCAGTGGGATCGGAAACGGGAAGCCGTGTCATCATTCGCACGAAGACACCGGCTGACATGGAAATCATGAGGCGGGACAGAGGCCAATTGATGACGCGAATGCCGTTTTTGTAACGGGTTCCGAGAACAAGATCGCTTTTTTTCGCTTCTTCGAGAAAGACGGGGAGTTCCTTGGGGTCGTGCGAAAGGTCCGCATCCATTTCAAACAGATGTTCGTAGCCCCGTGCGAGCCCCCACTTGAATCCATCGACATAGGCGCGGCCGAGACCGGCTTTTTTTCCGTGGTGCAAGATGAAGACACGCGGATCGGTCTTTGCGATATCATCGACAAGGGCTCCTGTTCCATCGGGGGAGTCGTCATCGACAAAAAGAACATGCGCATCCGGTGCGGAAGCATGGATTGCCGCCAGGACGGGTGCAATATTATCCCGTTCATCGTAGGTAGGAATAATGAGAAGGGTTTTTCGTCCGGAATTCATGCCCATATCCTAACAAAACACCGAAAAACCCGCAATTGGATGTGCGAGGTAGGGGAAAAAGGCAAGTGCGACAGGCGGAGAGGGAAGGGAGATTGATCAAACGTTTCCTAGGGATATGTGTCCGTCGTTCCTGCCGACCGGAATAGAAGAAAACCGGGGACTCGACTCGGTGGAATAAGCGAGGATACAGATGACATGAAAATCGAACTTTTTCCTTGAATAAGCCTTTGTTTTGCCATTTTTACGGTTGTTTTGGAGGAAGGTTGGCGCGCAAAACAAGACGTCTTTTGTATTTTTTCGCAAAAAAAGGTAAAATCAGCCAGTCAACCCAAGAAGGAAACTTTTTCCGGGTTGAGCGGAACAAGAAAATCCGCCCGATTTAGGTGTCCACCCTTGTCGCAAACCGAAAAGAACACGATATCCGGAAAAGAATCATTTTCCCAAAACCGAACGCAAGCATGAAAAGAAATCTCGTTGTCACCGGAGGAGCCGGCTTTATCGGAAGCCATGTCGTGCGCCTCTTCGTGAACAAATATCCCGAGTACAAGATCGTCAATCTCGACAAACTCACCTACGCGGGCAATCTTGCGAACCTCAAGGACATCGAGGACAAGCCCAACTACAAGTTTGTGAAGATGGATATCTGCGATTTCGATGCGTTCTGCCGGTTGATGCAGAATGAGCGGATTGACGGCATCATCCACCTTGCCGCGGAGAGCCATGTCGATCGCAGCATCAAGGATCCCTTCACATTTGCCCGTACGAATGTCATGGGGACGCTCTCTCTCCTCCAGGCTGCCAAACTCTATTGGGAAAGCCTTCCCGAAAAATACGAGGGCAAGCGTTTCTACCATATTTCCACCGATGAGGTATATGGCGCACTGGAGATGACGCATCCCGAAGGCATCGAGCCGCCTTTCTCTACCACGGCTTCGAGCTCGCATCACCATCTGGCATACGGAAAAGATTTCTTCTGCGAGAGCACCAAGTACACTCCTCACAGTCCATATTCCGCCTCGAAGGCCGGAAGCGACCATTTTGTCCGCGCTTTCCATGATACTTACGGAATGCCGACCATCGTCACCAACTGTTCGAACAACTATGGTCCGTACCAGTTTCCCGAGAAGCTCATCCCGTTATTCATCAACAACATCCGTCATCGCAAGCCATTGCCGGTTTATGGCAAGGGCGAGAACGTGCGCGACTGGCTCTTTGTAGAAGATCACGCCCGCGCCATCGACCTCATTTTCCACAAGGGCACTATTGCCGAGACCTACAATATCGGCGGCTTCAACGAGTGGAAGAACATCGACATCATCAAGGTTCTCATCAAGACCGTTGACCGTCTGCTCGGACGTAAGGAAGGCGAGGATATGGACCTCATCACATACGTCACAGACCGTCTTGGCCATGATGCCCGCTATGCCATCGATTCCACGAAACTTCAGAGAGAATTGGGGTGGGAACCATCCCTCCAGTTCGAGGAAGGTATCGAAAAGACCGTTCGTTGGTATCTTGATAACGAGGCGTGGCTGGACAATGTCACCTCAGGTGAATATCAGGCCTACTACGAAAAAATGTACGGCAACAAATAACTGCTTTCGAAATGGATCAGAAGCTTATCACAGTAACAAGCCCGTTATTGCCTGATCTTGGGGAGTTTCACGAACTTCTCAAACAGATTTGGCAGTCCAAGTGGATTACCAACAATGGCAGTTTCCACAAACGATTGGAAGCGGCCTTGGCAGAATATCTGGGTGTGCCGTACGTGAGTCTCTTTACCAACGGAACTCTTCCATTGCTCACTGCGCTTCAGGCCTTGAGAATTACCGGTGAGGTCATCACCACCCCTTACAGTTTTGTCGCCACCACCCACTCCATCTGGTGGAACGGCTGCAAGCCGGTATTCGTAGATGTCGATCCACGAACGGGCAATCTCGACCCGGAGAAGATTGAGGCGGCCATTACGCCCAGAACAACCGCCATCATGCCGGTTCATGTGTATGGAAATCCATGTGACACGAAACGCATACAGGAGATTGCCGATACATACGGGCTCAAGGTGATCTACGATGCCGCCCATGCCTTTGGAGTAAATGTTGATGGCGGAAGCGTTCTCAATGCAGGCGACATGTCGACGCTTTCATTCCATGCCACCAAAGTGTTCAATACCATCGAAGGCGGTGCCATGGTGATGCACGACGAGACCGCCAAGAAACGCATAGACTACCTGAAAAACTTCGGTTTTGCCGGAGAAACCACGGTTGTAGGTCCCGGTATCAACTCGAAGATGGATGAGATGCGCTCCGCTTACGGACTCTTGAACCTCAAGCAGGTCGATGCCGCTATTGAAGCCCGCCATGCGGTAGCCATTCGTTATCGCGAGGTGCTTCGTGATGTGGAAGGCGTAACTTTCTTTGAAGATATGCCGGGCGTCAAACACAACTACAGTTATTTTCCCATCTTCATTGACGAGAAGGCTTTCGGCATGAGCCGCGACGCTTTGTATGACAAGATGAAAGCGGCGAATGTCCTTGGCAGAAGATACTTCTATCCGCTTATTTCAGAGTTTTCGACCTATAGAGGTCTAGAATCGGCCGATCCGAAGAATCTTCCCAACGCCCACAAGATGGCCGACAGCGTCATTTGTCTGCCGATGCACCACGGATTGAGCGAAGAGGATATTGAACGAGTCTTGGCATTCATCACAGAAAAATAGGATATAATAAGCTTTATGACATACTATAATATGAAGGAAACCCGCGAGTTTCTTGAGAGCATTGGTCAGCCTGGTGGCGATCTGTATGATTTGCCAACATCTGAAAAGCGTTTTCCGGATGGAGGGCAGTA
>JBJEVW010000111.1:0-3799 GCA_051884735.1 Kiritimatiellia bacterium
AAGGCGTTGACCCGGGCCCGGAAGAATTTACCCCGAAAAACCGGGATAAGGGTGGTACCCATCTGAATCTTCGCGTTTGTTTCGAAAATGGGATAAACAGGAACAAAGAATTTGATGATGGGATGCGACTTCCCTCTTCGACAATCTCAAAACTCATATCCCACGCATGCCGCTTCTATCTCCCGCCCAACAAAAACACAACACTTGATTGTGCGGAATACGCATCCCACCCCAGTCAATATCCCCCTCTCCTTGCGATCCCGTTGCAACCGCCTCGCCAGATAGCGCGATGGTCGGCCGTCGTGTTCGCAAAAGCTCCGTTATTCCGCCGCGTCTGCAGTGCCGATTTTCACCGAAAACTCATGCGCAACCGGTTTGTCCGCCGGAGAACGGGGAACAAAATCAGGATGGCAATGAAACCACTCCTGTGGCGCGACAATATCGTCCTCCGTAAAAAATGCCCGGTCCGGACCCGCACTCTGCAAGACGGGAACGTTATTGGTAACGGTAAAATACCATGGCGTCTTCCACCCGTCCGCATGATCCGTAGTACGAAGTTTATTCAAATAGGGACCATTCCACCCCGGAACGCCCATATCCGAAACAAGTGCGACCAGATTCAGCTCATCGTACTTCGGATAACGTCCGCAATCGATTTTGAAATGCTCCAATGCCATGCAATAGAGCTGCATGCGCGCCATCGTCCATTCCATCGGATCGAACTTTTTGCGCTTGGTTGGCGCACGAAACGACGCAAGCATCAAAATGAAGCCCACGATAAACAAAATCGCCAAACTGATCATCAGCCCCGAACGATTGATTTGCTTGGCGTCGGGTGTCGGTCCAAGGGCACGTACCGCCATATCGTGCGCTTGCGTAATCTTCTCCTTGGCAATGCGCCGTTCCGCGATATCGGAGGGGGCAAAACCAGGCGGCGGCCGCAAAGTCGATTTGCAGGAAGGACAAAGTAATTTTTCGGGCGGCCAGGAAAAAGACGCCCCGCAATAGGGACACTTGCATGCCTTCCCCGCTTCAATACCCACCTTGGGCAGCTCCCGCTTCGGAGGCAATTTCAATTGCGCAGTACTCCGTTTCGGGGGAAGTTTGAGTCCGCGAGGGAAGGCGTCGGACGCTGAAGCGTCCGGCAAATCGAAACCATTCTTCTTTTCGCTCGACTCAGGACTCGACATGGGCCAACGTAAGCGTATCGAGGTTGATCTTTCGATAGAAACAAGTCTGCCGCGGATCGCCGTTCGCATTGTGGGTATGGCAAATGCCATGCGCACTTCCGTCAGGCCAGGGACGAACACGATACAAAAGCGAATTTTGCTCGCAATTCACAAACGCCTCCACCAGTTCAAAGCGACATCCGGAGGTCGCCCCCTTTTCCCACATTTCTTTCCGGGACGAGCTGTATAAGACGAGACGCCGCTCTGCGAACGAGCGGCGCATGGCCGCTTCGTTCGTGTACGCGACGAGAATAACCTCGTTTGTATCGGCATGTTGGACGGCAACGGGAATGCAACCGGTAACAGTGTCCAGTTTGGTGAAATCAAGCTGGAGTTTGATGCCTTCTTCTTTCTCGGCCGTCAAATTTCCGGTGGCCAAAATTAGCCTTCGGCAAATTCGCTCTTCGGAACGCCGCAGACCGGGCAAACCCAATCCTCGGGAATATCCTCAAACTTGGTGCCGGGAGCAATGCCGTTATCTGGATCGCCGACCTCGGGATCATAGACATAGCCACAGGTGGGACAAACAAATTTGCTCATAATAAACTCCTATCAGTAGGTGGTTGATGACAAAAGAAGAGTACCATATTTCGATTCCGCCCTGCAAGGGACGGAGACGCGCATTTCAACGGTCGATAGGCATTTGCCGGGAAAAAGGCGAACTGCATCCGGAAAGAGATTTCGCTTGCATGCTACCGGAAAATCATCACCATGCCCGGCTCCGCCGCGAAGGCGGCAAAGGTCCCGAGACGCGCTGTCTGGACGGCAATCCTGTTTCCCGACTGCGCTACAACCGGCAATGCGTCCCATCCTTCCGTTTGGGTATTGCACAACCGGATGGAAAGAATCTTTCCCAACGCTTTTTCGGCAGGAAGAACAAACTCGATTTGCTCCGGAATCAAGGCGTCCGATTCCGTGAAACTCCACACGGAAAGGCAATCCCCCGCCGGAAGCGCCTGCGGAAAATCGTCCCGATCGATCGCGAAAAGCTTGCCATCCAGATTTCCGCCGGCCGAATCTTCTCCAAAGGCAATCCGGACACTGTTGACGAGATCGATTTCTTCATCCGACGGATCTTCGCCCCAGTTGATCGCACACGCTCCGGCAGGGACATTCAGCGTCGGCAAGACAAGCCTTCCCCCCGCCTGCGCATACCAACCGCAATCGCCCGTATTCTCGATCGAATTGCTCACACAACAAAAATTGTTGTTGAAGACCAAATCGTGCGGCTCGGAATACCCGTCGGCAATGACATGGCCATTGACGAGAAGAATGCGCACCGGAAAATCCGACGCCTTTCCCGAATTTTCGATGGAACCATATCCGCGCACAACTCCCGACCCCGATTCTTGGGCGCGAACCCAAAAGCCTTTCTTCGCCAACTTGATCGTCGTGCCACGCAACAGCAACTCGCCCGCCCCGGCATTTCCAACCATGCTCGCTTTGATTTCGGGACTGTCTCCACTCGTGCAGGATATCGTCACGTCGCCCGCTTCTATCCGCCCGAATCCCGTCTCTTTGTGTCCCAGAACGAATCCCCGGCTCAGCGATACGTCAGACTGCAAATTCAACTCCGCCGTTCCCGATATGCCGATGTACGATTCTCGGGAAAAACTTAGCTTGGAGGTATCCAAAACATCCATCTTGCAGGTGGAACCCTCCAGTTCCGCCGCCCGCAATTGCCGGGAAAACACAACCTTGGCATCGCCGGAAATGACGATTTCGGCACTACCCGCACGACCCGCATACGCATGAAACGCCGTTACGGATGAATCGAAGGTGCCGCCGGACACGTAAAACCGGCCTAGTGAACCCGCCTTTTCGCCCATTTCCAGCATGTGCGTCTGGCCTGCACTGTCGGCAAATTCAATCGTTCCGCCTTCTTGCCGGTATGTTCCGGTTCCACTGGAAGCGATTTCCAGATTGTTGGAGGCGAGAACCGTTCCGGACTGCAAAAGAAACAGTCCCTCCGAACCGAAATCAATGCCAACCTGAATCGGTTTTTGCACGGTCAATGCGCCGCCATTCATCCAAAATACGCCATTTCCGGCACTGCCGATTTGAAGCGTATTGCCAATCTTCAGACTGCCTCCTTCATCCATCCGCAAAACGCCTGCCGAGCCTTCCCCGCCGGCAATGGACAACGAGGTAATCGGCAATGGATCTTCCATCGCACCGACGACAATCGGCTCCTCCATCGTTCCGGCATCCAATCCGACATCGCCGGATGGAAGCGCAAAATCGTCCCAGTTGTCCGCATTCAGCCAAAGACTGTCTCCGGCCGCTCCGGTCCATGTATTCGCACAAAGACAGACTACGCCACCGAGATACAATACCGAACAAGCGAATTTCTTTTTCATGGCAGATAAGTCCATAAAAGATAAACGATAGAAAAACGACAGACCTTCCCCCAAAGTACACGATTTCCTTCCGTTTGTCAAAATCGCTTTGTCAAACGGGTGCATTTCCCTTTGCAATGGTTCGTTTCCTTTCGCAATCTTATTCCTATCTCATAGGGCGGCCTATGGGAAGTTGGGGGACGGGGATTTTGTCTTATCTCCCACAGAGAC
>JBJEVW010000112.1:0-3799 GCA_051884735.1 Kiritimatiellia bacterium
ATATTTATTGATTTATTATCAGTTGAGCGATGTGACGATAAAAAAAAAACTTAATCCGTCAAGTGTGCAAACGGGTCATTTCCAACAGGCGGCACCATACGGAAGACGCGTGGCCCTGCCGTGCATGTGCCGCGGACGAACCTGCGGCATGCAAAACACGAAGAAAGTAAGAGATGGCAAGGTTGGTAAAGGGGAGAAACAAAGGATTTTGCGTGAAAATGCCGTAGTTTCTTGCGCAAAAATTCCGTAAATACTTGTTTCTTTTCGTTTGATATGAGACAATGGCTTTGATTGGCCGCTGGTTTGCGGACGCATACCGAACAAATTCATGAAATCCCGGACGATTTGCTTTCGTTGGGCTTGTCGGGTGCGTTCTGGCTATTGGCGTCCGGACTGTCGCTGAAGGGAAGGAAGTCGAATCGATTTCCGATGAAACGGAACGGCTTTACGAAATCAAGCAGAAAAAAAAAAGATGAAAAATCAGATAAAGCTCGCGATTGCAATGTCTTTTTTTGTTGGCATGTCATTTGGCGCCGCACAGGCGGAAGAGGCACAATGGACCTGGTGCGGGTGGGGAGGAGGAGGCTGGTATTGGTCGGGCGCGGCGGATCCTGTCGACGCGAACACCTTCTATATGGGCGGCGACGTCAACGGGCTATGGAAGACAACAGACGGAGGGCGCAGCTGGGCGTTCATGAACAATGGGTTGCCGAACTATGAAGTCTATTCGTTGGCGGTAGCGCCATCGGATCGCCAGACGGTGTATGCGTTGACGGTTGACGGTGTGGCGGTTTCGGTCGATGGTGCGAAGAGTTGGACGCATTGCATGGATACGAAAAAGAGCGGCTTGAATGTCGGTGCGAGCCGCGGCGGATCGATTCATGCGGTGGCGGTGGATTACCGCAATCCAAAAATCGTCTATGCGGGCGGAAAGAGCGGCCGTGCCGTGAAATCGACGGACGGCGGGAAAACCTGGACGGAGATGGACTATCTTTCGTCGCGCAAGGCGGAAGAAGGCGAGATTGCGCGGCCCGTTTCCGGGAGTGGATTCGGGCGGATTGCGGTAGCGACGAATCCAAACGACTGGGCGAATTACGTCCGTATCCAGAAGTTCCTTTCGCAAGGAGGCGACGATTGGGGGGGGGCGAAGAGCATTTCGGCGAAAGTTTTCATTCCAAAAGACGCTCCTGCGGGAATGGCGGCCACGATTGTCGTGCAGAGTGGCGGATGGGTCTGGAAAGAAGGGGCGATGCAGCCATTGAAACCGGGCGTTTGGACGACCTTGGAGTATCCGCTTTCCGCGTTCACCGATTCCAGAAGCGTCAACATGGTCCATTTTGTGGTTCGTACGAACGGCAAAGGGTACAATGGGGAGATTGCGATTGACGAGTTTGTCGTAAAAGGCGGTGCGAAGACGATTGTGCTTGGCGAGTGGGATGGCGCGGACAGCGAAGGCTGGCAAGTGAGTCCAGACAAGAACACGAAATCCATCACCAAGGCGTTCAAGACCTCGAAAGCGCCGGCGGCGGCGCCATCGGGTGCGCCCGTTTGCACGATTGCTGTATCGGGGGCGAACGGGCAGACCGTATTGCTCTGCCAGCAAAAGCGCGGGCTCTTCCGTTCGGCGGACGGCGGCAAGACCTGGAAGCACTTGGCGGACGCGCCGGCGGGGGCTCGTTGCGTCTTTTGGGCCGGGAAAAGCCGTCCGACGACCTGGTATGGCGCCTTTGACAAGAGCGGCTTTTTCGTTTCGGAAGACGACGGGTTGACCTGGCGTTCGCTCAACGCCCCGATTCCGGCAGACCAAGGGGCGCGGGACGTGGTCTGCAACTGGAAGGATCCCAATATACTTTACGGCATTGTCGGTGCCGGCTTCAAGGGGCATATCGCGTCCAGCAAGGATGGTGGCAAGACCTGGACGAAAACCAGTTCCTTCAAGGCGGACAACAAAGGCAATCCGACTTTGCCCGGCAATGGGGCGACAGGTAGCATGAGCGGCCTCGAAAACCTTTCAATCAGTCAAGTCAATCCCAATTACCTCCTCATGGCCGGCAACTGGAATCCGTGCATCACGCATGATAGCGGCAAGACTTGGGTCGAGAGCGTCCGCGGTGCGGACATCACCTGTTTCCACGACATTCGGCATCTCGGCACCGAGACGTATGGCGCGGCGATGGACGAAGGCATTTGCATGACAACAGATGGCGGAAAATGGTGGAACGCGTTGTCGCCGCTCAAGTGGAAGCCCGGTTTGAGCGGGCACCAGTGGCAGGTGTTGCCGCTTCGGTTGCCGAACGGCCAAACGCGCATCGTATCGACGGTTTCGCCGTGGGCGCACAATGGCGAGTTCCCCGTGAAGGTGCTGGTGTCGGACGACAGCGGAAAGACGTTCGTCGAAGCAAAAGGGTTGCCGAGCTATCGCACACATGCGAATACGATGTGGGGCGAGGGGCATGGCCGGACCTTGCAGGCGGATCCGACAAATCCAGACATCATCTACGTCGGGATTGACGGCGATCCAGAGAAAGGACATTCGGGTGGCGGGCTGTTCAAATCGACGGATGGCGGCAAGAATTTCGTGCAGATGAAGAACCAACCCGGCAGCCGCCGCATGATGTATGGCTTGGCCATCGATCCAACGAATCCGAAGCGTCTTGTCTGGGGGGCGTGCGGCGAAAAGTCTGGCGTCTATGTTTCTGAAGATGGTGGAGAAAGCTGGACGAAGACGCCGGGAATCAATGACTGGATTTTCCGGGTTGAGATTACGAAGAAAGGAACAATCTATGCGGGCGGAAATCAGCTTTACTGCAGTGACGATCATGGCAAGAGCTTTCGCGCGGTCACGAATCTGAAGGGAGTCACCGTCTGCGGCATTGCTTGGGATCCGATGGACGGGAATCGCGTCTGGATCTCGGGAACCACCTGGTCGAGCAATGCCGATGCACCGAACACGGGCGTTTACGAGACGACCGACGGTTGCAGGACATGGCATGCAATCACGGGCGACATCGGCTACCGGAAACCGATTGTTTTGCGGTACAATGCGATGACAAAAGAGCTTTGGGCCGCAGGACCGGGTGCCTTCAAAATCAAGCGATAATCAAAGGGACGAAAAATGAGAAAAACGGCAGCATTAGGCGTTGCAATGGCAATGGGCATTGGTTTTGCCGGAGCCGAGACCATTGACGTGGGAGCATTTGATTATCGGGCGGAAGTGACCTTCCCGGGATATACGCTTGATTCCGCGTTGACAAACTTTCCGGTTCTCGTCCGATTGACGGCGTCCGAGGGCGGCTTCTCGTACGGAAGCGCTTCCGGCGATGGTTCTGACATTCGCTTTGCGCTTGCGGACGGAACGATTTTACCGAGCGAAGTTGCGTTGTGGAATCCGGAAGGCGAGTCGCAGATTTGGGTTTCCGTGCCCCTACTCGAGAAAGATGCATCGATTTTGATGTACTGGGGTGGAGAGCGTGTTTTCCCGGCGAGCCAGTCCGATGGCAGAGTCTGGTCTACGGCCGGCTATTTTGCCGTTTGGCACATGGACGAGGCGTTAGACTCTGCGATTGCGAAAGATTCGGCGGGCGGTGCGCTTGATGGCACGCACACGGGAACGACTCCTGGACAGGATGGCATTGCGGGGCGTTCCGTCCGCATTTCGGACGGTGGTTGGAATGTCGCCGACAAGAAAGGCATACCGACGGGTTCGTGTGCAGGACTCGGCGACCAATTTGTCTTTTCGCTTTGGACCAAGTATCCGAATCAAAATCCCGGCACGGATCGTTTGGCAAGCAACAAAACC
>JBJEVW010000113.1:0-3783 GCA_051884735.1 Kiritimatiellia bacterium
CCACAAGCCTTCCCGCCTTTTCAACGTCTTGAATACATTATGTTTTCTCTTCCGGAAAAAGAAACGCCGGTCCACTCCGCCAACCTTCCTCCCTTCCCCAAAATTCCGCCCGACTCCTTGCCGCCTCCTTCATGGAAAAACAACCGGCTGCAAAAAAGGTTTCGGACAGGTTTCCCTGCCCGAAACCGCTTTTATCGTTCTTCGTTTCGCTTGATGCAAATCTTCAGACGGATCTGATTCTCGTAGTGAGCGCCCGGATCGATCTTCGAAATGCGGCATTCGAAAACATTGTCCCATCCCATTTCGAGCAACAAGGCAATCTCCTTGTTTTCACGCGCCGGCAAATAGCCTAAGTGAAACGTCTCGACCATGGGGGTCTCCGGATTTCCCGGCTCCTCCGTCCTCACATCCAACATGACGGCGACCGCATGCGGGTCGAAATGATTGTCCAAATCACGTTCCAACCGAAGAAGGGTTCCAATCTTCAACTTGTCCCATGCTTCGTCTGCTTCATGATACTGCCGCCCGGCAAGGTGGCTTTCCATAAAATCAAGGTGGCTTTCCATAAAATAGAGCTTTTTGGTTTTCATGGTTTTGTCCTATTGATTTTCGAGTGGAATTTTTTATGGCTAAATAAAGAATAATAAAATCAAATGTACAATACAAGGATAAAAAGAGGAAATATCAAAAAAAATAAATAATTCCCTTATTCTCGTTTCTTGACAAGAAAACCCCCGTTTCGTTCTTCCTTTCCACGCCGCGCCTTCCGCGCACTCCCTTGCGGTCCTTCGCGCCACTACCCGCACCTGAACCGCCATTCCTCCTGCGCTGAGCGTTTTACAGGCCGCGGCGCCGTCCGCGGCACATGCGCGAAGGGCCCGCTCACCTGCTCCCACGCACCTGTTTTTAAGGCGCTCAACAGCACATTTTTTCCTCATCGCATTTTTTCGAAAATCGTCTATTGACCCCTGGGTGAAGTTTTGCTATCGTTAGCACCCGTTACCCCGATGAACGGGGCGACAACCTTTCGATCCCGTCGGGGCGTGGCGCAGCCTGGTAGCGCGCTTGCTTGGGGTGCAAGAGGTCTCGAGTTCAAATCTCGACACCCCGACCATTTTTCGAAACACATCTTTTGTCGGACTCCGCGCTTTTCTTGCGCGGTTATTTTAAACAAATTGTACGGTAGCCCGTACGGTTGGGGTTTCTGGAATTGGCAGATTTCCTGGAGTTTGGCGGAGTGACAAAACGTTTCGGCAGCTTGACCGCCGTCGACAATGTCACTTTCGGTGTGAAAAAAGGCGAGTTCTTCTCCCTTTTGGGTCCCAGTGGTTGTGGCAAAACCACTTTGTTGCGAATGGTCGCCGGTTTTGAACAGCCGGATGAAGGCCATATCTATCTGAATGGCGTCGATATCACGCGTATGCCCCCAAACCGGCGGCACGTGAATACCGTTTTTCAGAACTACGCCCTATTCCCTCATCTGTCGATTTGGGAAAATATCGCTTTCGGTTTGCGTTTGGATCGCTCCATCAAAAAGGACGAAATCAAGGAACGCGTAAACGAAATGCTGGAACTCATCCAGCTCTCCGGTCAGGCATACAAGCGCCCGACACAGATTTCGGGTGGACAAAAGCAACGCGTCGCCATTGCGCGCGCACTCGTCCTTAAACCCGAGGTGCTTCTGCTGGACGAACCGTTGGCGGCGCTCGACCTTAAACTCCGCCAACATATGCAGATGGAACTGGATTCCATCCACGACAAGGTCGGCATCACCTTCTTGTACGTCACACACGATCAAGGAGAGGCAATGAGTCTCAGCGACCGGATTGCGGTGATGAATTCCGGCCATGTCGAACAGCTCGATTCTCCTGCCCGGATTTACGAGCAGCCCGTTTCTTCTTTCGTTGCCGCCTTCATCGGCGACACGAACTTCCTGGAAGGAACCGTCACGAAAATCATCAGTTCCGAGTACTGCCAGATCGAAGTCGAAGACTTCGGTTCCGTTGTTTGCTACAACGATAAACACATCAAACTCGGAGCCAAGGTCTACCTTTCCATCCGTCCGGAAAAAATGCACCTGACACACGAGAAACCGACACGCCTGGACGATGGCAAGGTGAACTGCTTCTCCGTCACGGTCGATCAGCTCGTCTATCAGGGCGCCTATACCCGGTATTGGGTCTGGAAAGGCCAGGACAAAGACGATTGCTGGGAGCTCTCCGTCTTGCAGGTGCACAGCCGCTTCCAACTCGATTTCCAGCCCATCACATGGAACGAAACCGCTTGGCTTTCCTGGCATGCCGATGATGGATATATGCTGGAAAACTACGACGCAAAGGATGAGAATCTGTTGAACCATCCCGTTACCTCGGAGTCTGATTCCGAACTTCTTGGGACAAACGAAATGCCGCAGGTGACTGACGATGACAACCCAGAGCGCTGACGGTCGCCCCATCCTTGCCAGAAAGATGTCGCTTGCGGGGCGAATCCGTCACCATTTCCATGAAATTCTGCTGACGGCTCCATCGCTGGTTTGGATGATTTTCTTCTTCGTCCTTCCGACGCTTATCGTCTTCATGCTGACTTTCCGCCCAACCGCGTTGGACGGCGGCATTGGAACCGGATGGACGCTGAAAACCTGGTCGACCATTTCAAACCCCAATTATCCGTCCATCGTCTGGCGGACGATCTGGCTTTCCTTTGTCGCCACTTTTCTGTGCATTGCAATCGCCCTGCCTTGCGCGTACTCCCTCGCCCGCACAAGCTCGCGCTGGCGCTCGATATTGGTCGGATTGGTCATTCTTCCCTTCTGGACCAGTTTTTTGATTCGCGTTTTTGCCTGGCGTATTCTCCTGCACCCGGAAGGCTGGCTTTCTCGTGTTTTGCACGATACATACCAAATCTTTGGCTGGCAGTTTTCTTTTCTTCGCCCCGAAACGCAGCTCCTCTACAATGTGTTTGCGGTTCTTCTCGTAATGGTCTACACCTATCTTCCGTTTGCCATCCTCCCATTGTACGCAGCTGCGGAAAAGTTTGATTTCAACTTGATGGAGGCCGCATTGGATCTCGGAGCCAAGCCGTTCCGCGTCTTCACGCGCATCTTCCTCCCCGGAATCCGGGCGGGAATCTTCTCGGCCGTTTTGATGGTCTTGATTCCCGCGCTCGGCTCGTATGTCATTCCCGATATGGTCGGTGGCCCCAATAGCGAGATGCTGGGTTCCAAAATCTATCAACGTGCAATTCCGGACCGCAACCTCCCGCACGCCTCCGCCCTGTCGGCTTTG
Source organism: Kiritimatiellia bacterium (assembly GCA_051884735.1). Taxonomy (GTDB): domain Bacteria; phylum Verrucomicrobiota; class Kiritimatiellia; order RFP12; family UBA3636; genus JAEDLN01. The sequence continues at coordinate 3,285 of JBJEVW010000113.1, forward strand.
CTGATGCTCGGGGTTCTCCTCCCCCCTGGAATCGGATGGCTGATTTACCGGAAAAGGCACATCGGCGCTGTCGATACCGACGTGGTTTCAGCTCTCGACGCTCCAAAGTCCGCCCAGAATATCGGCGCATCCGGCGGCCGCCGGAAAAGAAATGACGGAGGCGCCGCATGAGAAGAATGGATCAAACCTCGAAGATTGTCTTTTGGACGACAATCCTCTTCTTCTACATCCCCGTTGCCGTCCTGATCATTAATTCCTTCAATGCGGCGCGCTTTTCCCAGCGATGGGAAGGCTTCACCTTGAAGTGGTATGAAATCCTCTTCTCGGATAGCGTCATCTGGCACGCATTCGGCAACACCTTGAAGGTCGCTTTCGGTGCTACGCTTTCCGCCGTCGTCCTTGGTACACTTGGTGCTTTGGCACTCAACCGCTACAAAGGCAAACTGCAAAGCCTGCACTACGGCTTGCTCTATACCCACTTGGTCCTTCCCGATATCCT
>JBJEVW010000114.1:0-3765 GCA_051884735.1 Kiritimatiellia bacterium
TAACCCGTGCGGGACTCCTTTCTGGTGTTGATCGCCGCCATTATGGTGGAATCCGAAAAAAAGTTTCTCCTTTTCGTTTTGTCTAGCGAAAAGCGATTTTCGCTAGCATTTTCAAGCGAAATTGAAACCCTGGGATCATTTATCCCGGCTTTCCCGGGATAAGGGTGGAGGGTCGCGCAAGGTTGCGAAAACGCGCCTCGGCCGCTATACTTGGGCGTATGAATGAACAATCCTTTGAAGACGCGGTGGAGCGTATCGTTTCGGTGCATCCGGAGTACAGTCCGGAGGCGTATGCTTTTTTGCGCGACGGATTGGATTGGACCTCCGGGAAACTCGGCCGCGATCAGGCGAAGGATCGCCATTTGACGGGGCGTGAGCTCTGCGAAGGCTTGCGCGATTATGCACTGCTGCAATACGGTCCGTTGGCATTGCTCGTTTTGATGCAGTGGGGCGTATTTGAAACCTCCGACTTCGGGAAAATGGTTTATTGGCTGATTGACGAGGGGGTTTTCGGAAAGAAACCGGAAGACCGCCTATCCGATTTCGACAACATTTATTCCTTCGAGGAAGTCTTTGACCGGGATGTCCCCGAGCCGGATTGCCTGTTGCGGTTGTTTGTCAAGAAAAAGTCCGCCCGCAAAAAGTCCACGGCCCGGCAAAGGAAGCCGGCCGGAAAAGGGGGTAAAACAAAGTGAAAACACCCTTCGAGGAAGAATTCTTTTCTGTTTTGAAGACGCGCAGAAGTTGCCGCGCCTTCAAGCCGGATTTTGTTCCGGAGACGCTGATTCGCCGTGTGGCGGAGGCCGGCTCCTGGGCTGCCTCCGGGCGCGGCATGCAGGCCCCATCCGTTTTGGCGGTCACGAATCCCGAATGGCGCGAACGCTTGCGCCGCATCAATGCGGAAGTTCTCGGAGCACCGGACGCCGATCCGTTTTACGGAGCGCCCTGCATTTTGGTGACCGTGGGCGACAAAACCCGGAATACGGTTGTCGAGGATGGATCGCTTTGTCTGGGCAATATGATGCTGGAGGCCGAGGTTCTCGGCTTGGCTTCTTGCTGGATTCACCGGGCCCGCGAGACCTTCGAACGGCCGGAAGCGCAGGCGTTGCTCCGTTTGTTCGGACTTGATCCCGCGCAAACCATCGGCATCGGCAATCTCGCGCTCGGTTATGCCGCTGCGGCTCCCGCGCCCGCCAAACCCCGAAAGCCCGATTTTCTCCATCTGGTTCCCTGACCGGCGTCGCGTATCGATTTGCACCGGCTGACGCCATTTTTTTCGACTCCCGATTCCCGGATTCTCCGTTTTCCCGCCATGGCAAAATCCTTCCGTTCCCTTGCGACAGACTACGCCGACAACAACGACAAGAACCTTGTCATTGTCGGCATTGCGATTGTCCTGTCGGTGCTGATCCATACCGGAATTGCATTCTTTGCCAAAGGCGCGCGCGTCGACCTTTTTGCGCCGGGTTACGCCTACAATCGGGCTGCGCCTGCCCGCCCCTTGCCGATGCGCGTCAAGTTGGCCGAGCCGGCACAGACGGGACTGGAGCCGGAGGCGGCGACCGAAGCGGAGCCGTCGCCGCTGGCGGAGCGCGATCGCGCAAGCGATGAAGCCATGGATCCGGTCAAACTGCTGGAAGCCGATCATTCGTCGGACGTCAATACCACCATTTTCGAGCCGCCCGCGCTGGCCAATGTGACCGAGTCGTCGCTCTACCACGGTATTACGCCGCCGGAATCGGTTGCCATTCAGGAAACCCTGACCCCTTGGGTGCCACGCGAGGAAATTCTCGAAATCGGCTCCCGTTTCGCCAATGACGATCTTGCAACGCTCCAACGGAACGAAATGCCGGATATCGAGCGTGTCTTCCATGCCGCGGATATCACACCGGCCGCTACGGCATCGCAGGCCGTTTCCTTGGAGGCCCTCTCGAAAAAATCGCTTTCGAATATTGTTCTGGCCGGTCCCTCGCCTACGGCGTTTGCGACCCCCGCTTTCGTTTCGGCCGCTTCCGAGAAGGAGCCGCCTCCGCAGCTGATGGATCCGGCCGAAACCGAGAAAAAAGTTTCCGAGTATGTCGCCGAAATCCCGGAGGAGAAAAAGCCGGCCACACCGATCGAGGACGTGCTTTTGCCGACGATTCAGACCTATCGTCCGGCCCGCGATGACGGTTTTGTCTATTTTCGTTTGGATATCCGGCGCAAGGGCGCAGATGTTCTTCCGGTCATTCCGCGCGATGTCATGATCGTCCAGGATGCGTCCGCATCGGTTTCGCCGCAGCGTATTTTCCAGTGCCGCAATGCCATTTCGACCATTCTCAAAGAGCATCTCCAGCCCTCCGACCGGATCAATCTGCTGACGTTCAATACCACAAATTCCTACGCATTCGGAAAGACCTGGATTCCGGCGACTCCGGAGAACATCGAGAAGGCCCTCCGCTTTACCGCGCAAATCCAACCCGGCGGAAACACGGATATCTTCAATGCCATCCAAAGTGTTTTGGAAATGCCGCGCGATCCCTCGCGCGCCACGCTCGTGTTTTTGCTGACCGATGGCGTTGTGACGGCCGGCGAACTGAAGCGCGATTCGGAGATCATCGGCGAATTTTCCCGGTTGAATGCAGGGAAATTCTCCGTTTTCAATCTCGGCGTCTCCCCCAAGTCGGACCGGTATCTTCTTTCCATGCTTTCGTTTTGCAATCGCGGCGGAAGCGCGGTGCTTTCGCCCGACCGGTTCGAGATTCCGAAAACCTTTATCGAATTGTATGAACGGACTCGCTCGCCCGTTTTGACGGATATCCGAATCACGTTCGATTCCTACTCGCAGGCAATCATGACACCGCTCACAGCGAACAACCTTTATCTGGATCGCCCGATTTCGCTTTGGGGTCGCATTCCTGCCGATACGGAAAACCTTTATTTCCGGGCCATTGGCGCAAACCGCGGCAAGAATTACGACATGGTCTACACCCTTCAGCTGGGATCGCCCGCACCCGGCAGCGGCGAAGCCGCGGTGGCAACGGATTGGGCGCGTTCGCGCATGTACGATTTGGTGGCGATTTATGCCAGGACGAAGGATCCGCAATGTCTCACGGAAATGAAGGACATCAGCGACCGCTATGATATTCCGCTTCCGTTCGGACGTCGCTTCGATTACCGGGGCGGGCGCTCCCGTCGATGAAAAAAGAGCAACCAAACGGAGACCCTCGAAAATGATGCGTTCGTTGGAAGAGATCAGGCGCTTTTTCTTGGCGGACCGGTTTGCCGTCGAACGGGCCGGAATCCGGATCGATTCGGTTGAGCCGACCGAAGAAAAGGCTTCTGCCCGCGTGATTTGCTCCATGCCGGTCTTGCCGCATCATTGCAATGCCGCCGGCACCGTGATGGGCGGCGCGATCTTTACATTGGCCGATTTTTGCGCAGCGGTTTCCGCGAATGCCTACGCCGACACTGCAGTTACGGTTTCCCTGTCTGCGACCATACATTATTTGGGGGTTTGCCGGAGCGATTGTCTTCTGGCCAAGGCCGAACCGGTTCACGATGGCCGTTCCACCGCATTGATTTCGATCCGGATTGAAGATTCTCTCGGCAATCTCGTTGCGCTCGTGGAGTGCACGGGCTACCGGAAACCGGTTCCCGCCAACCTTGCCGCCAAAATCGCCCTGTAGAGCCGGGAGGTCGAGTGGCGAGCCGCCACGGGCGATTATCGCGCCCTACCGCAACGGGTATGCGCGGTGCGCGGGTTGGCGGCGCGATGAGGACATC
>JBJEVW010000115.1:0-3757 GCA_051884735.1 Kiritimatiellia bacterium
CAGAACCCAATCCGGCGAGGAAACGTCCCCATCCTAGGGCTTCTTTGAACTGGCTGTATTCACCAATTGTCGATGAGTAGATCAAGCACGTATTTTTCGCCGTCAAATCCCAGATTTGTTCTGTATAGGGATAAACGGCAGAAGGGATTTCAGCCAACGACCAAATGAAGGACGAGAAGAGCAAAGAGGAAACAATGATAATCGGGAAGAGGATCAACTGGGCTTTCCAGATCGAGCCGAATTTGCATCCAAGGAGTTCGGCTTGTTTGTAGCTCACCACCTGCACACCGTAGTTCGATTTGGGAATCGGAATAAACCAAATGCGAACGCCTGTATACCCGGAGAGGATAAATGAGATTTCTGTAATGAAGGGAATTTCGATTACCTGTCCGGCGAGACCTTCAAGACGTGCTGTCACATAAGAGATGAGTGGGGTATAGATGAAGGCGAAGAAGAAGAGGACGAACATGACACCCGGGTGCCAATCGATCAACCATCCGCAAACGAGGATATAGAGAACGCAGGAGATGGCATAGGTCGCGAAAACGAGCGGAACAGGGATATGACCGCGCATTTTGGAGAGGCGGAGAATCCGTTCGGCGTGATCGTGCTCGACCTTGTCGCGTTTACCGCGCCGGAGCGTTTTAAATGCGACCCAGATTCCGAAGAAAGCGATTGCGAGGGAGATGCCGATTTGGAAAGAGAAGTAGAAATCGACATTGTTTGCAAAGAGGGTGCGAACTGTTGTATCGCCCTGTTCCCAAGTCGGCATCATGCCGAGGGAATAAAGAATCGGATTCATCACGAAGGTGAAAATCAATCCAACGAAGGATCCGACCATAGACCAGAACGGAAGCACCATGCCAAGGATAATGTTCCCCAGGTCGAAAGACAGACCGGTGGCGGTTGCCGGCAAGAAGGATTGCGTGTAAGGCGTGAAATCGGCGAAGGGAATCTGGAACGCCATGAGCGGTTTACCAAAGAGGGCGCCGGTAATCGTCGGCAATGCCATGTACACCAAGCCGAAAATCATACCGATACCGCAACCGACGCAGAACATTCTCCAGCGAACGGAAGCACCGGCAGCTTTGACCGAGCCTTCGACCTGTTCGGCGATTGCAACGATACCCTGGGCACCGACGGGGGCCATAGGGAAGGGGAGTTGTTCGATATCGGACGTCAAGCGGAAAAGACCGTAGCCGAGGATAGCCGAGTTCAAGCGTCCCATGATTTCGCGGAAAAGCATGAGACCGATGAACGGCAACCATGCCTTTGAGAGGAATGTACGCGGAAGCGTATCCAATTCTTTCGGGGCGACCCATACGGGGATATCGTTGGCGACACCGGTTGCGACAGCCGCATCGGAGCGCACAAGAAACTGCGTAAAGAGAGGCGTATTCCAGACATTGGTCGCCATGACCATACCGGCCATGTAGAACAAGATAAACAGCTGTGCACGCGACAATTTTGCGTTTGCCCGTTTGGCGACTTCCACGAAGAGCAAAACGGTCACCCATTGTGCGGCACCGCCAAGACCGGCACCGGCGACGAGCTCCATATAGAGGGCGCCTGGAACCATGATAAGAGCCACAAAGAGTGTACCGAGCAAGGAGGTTACATTGAACCCCTCCTCGAAAGAATCGGGAACGGCCAGGAGAGCCCGAAACTCTTCCAATTCGGCATCTGTTGTCTTTACGCGGCGGTGGAACAGTTTACTCAGAAAACTCATTGTCAAGAATATCTGTAGGGAAAAATGGAAAAGAAGAAGAAAAGAGGGAAGAGGATTTCGTCATGCCGGAGCATTTGGAGACGGAGACCCTTCTGTTTCAGAACGGGGCGTTATTCTATTCCCTCCGGTTTCTTGGAAGAGGCGGAAGCCGATGGCCGGGAGGTGTTTCCCGAGGCGTTCAATTCGTTCATCGTCGAACTGCGGTAGTGTTCGATGGTTGAGATGGGGAGAGAACGCCAAAGGAGGAATTGTTCACGAAGTTCGGCTGCGAAATCGCGGTTTGAGCGCACCCAAGAATCGGGCGTACCACCGATACGGGTCAAGTCCACGACCACCTCATCGATTCCCTTGATTTCAAATTCCTGCGAATACATGCGGAAGCGCTGGAAGATGCCGAGATCGAAGGGGGCAAGCGAGATATTCGCCTCGATACCGATATGTTCCTTGCCGTCTTTTCCGGCTTCTTTGAAGAGTCTGATATCGCGGGCGGCGAAGGAGCCGAGCGTGGCATCGCCGTGGTTGTTGAAGTGTTCGCGGATGAAGGAGAGAATGCCGGCGAAATCGACAGAAGAAACGGTGAACGGGAAAACAAACTCGAGTTTATTGCCCTTGGGCGAAGGCATCTTCCATTTACGAGCCACACCGGGGTTGGCCGATTTGGAGGCACGCAAGGCGGGGAAAATCGTCGAGAGCATCACGACAGCCATCACAATCAAGATTGTGCAAACGGAGGTCAGCGACGAGAAGTTCATTTCCGGAGGCGTAATGAATCCGCGCGAACCGAGGAATTTGAATAGTTTTGCAACCAATTGACTGACCAGATAACCGCCCATGCCACCGATCACGGAGTAGACGGCAGATTCGGCAAAGAAGAGGGCTCCGACATCAACCGGGGCGAGTCCCAAGGCCGAGTAGGTAAAGATTTCCTTTTCGCGGGCAACAATGGAACCCATCAACGAAGAGAAGATAATCAGACCGCCGAGAAGAAGCGGAACGACCACATCGGAGAAGCCGGAGCCTTGAACAGCCTGTGTAAAGTAGAGGCTGTGGGCGCCTTCGGCGGTTTTGACGTGAACCGTTCCCTGGAAAGCCGGAGCAAGGTCCTTGGCGATTTCGAAAAGGTCGAGATCGTCCTGCCCCTCTTTCGGATAGAGCACGAGGAAGTTGCACATATTGTGTTCATCGAAGCGGCTCTTCAAGTCGTCCATCCGTGCAATGGCGCAAACTTCGGGGGAAAACCATTCGAACGTTCCGGTCGGCATGTCTTCGAGGAATTCAATCGAAGAACCGCTTGTTGCAGACGAACCGGAGTTGGAGAGCGTCGACTGGAAGTCGGGTGGTACGCCCCGGAGTTCATCGATAGTGGAAACCTGCTGAAGGGCTTGCGTATCGAAGAATCCGGCGAATGTGAACGGAACGCCGTTCAAGCGGATTTCATCGCCCTTTACGAGTTGCGTCAGCTTGTTGGTGACGACAGGCGGAAGGAAAATCGGGGGCAGCGTCGTTGCGGCATCGGACAATTCCGGGCAGACCTTTTGGAAGGCGGAAGAATGTTTGATTTCGTTTGGATCAAGCCCCATGACGGCAGCCATCTGGATGGCTTCGCCGGATTTCGGGAGAAAGAGGACGCGTTCGGGGTTGACGGGGGTATCTCCCGTATCGTTGGAACGGGTCGGAACGCGGAACAGACCGCCACGTCGGACAATGTCGAAACGATCGCCGTACAGAGCCTGCAGAGAGTCGATAAAGTCGCTGTCGATCTGAAGGAACGAGAGGCGGTGGAGTTCGATCCGGTTTTCATCGGTGCCGCGCCCGATATAGGAATCGACGACACCCTGTTGTGCCGTAAACGATGCGAACACCAAGATGGTGAACGTCAGCAGCACGACCGTGATGCACGTCAGGAACGTCTTCAGCGGGCGATTGCGCATGCCGGCGATACCGATGAGGATTGCGGAAAGTGTGGTAGACGAGTCGCTCTCGACACCGTGAACTGTCGAGGAAAGGCCTTGCATGGCCCGGATTTCC
>JBJEVW010000116.1:0-15775 GCA_051884735.1 Kiritimatiellia bacterium
GCCATCCGGCGCGGCGGCGCGATGAGGACATCGCGCCCTACCGCAACGGGACACGGGCGTGTGGCGGCGTAATGTGCACGGGCGTGTGGCGGGATGCCAAGCCGCACACCGCGCCATCCGGCGCGGCGGCGCGATGAGGACATCGCGCCCTACCGCAACGGGACACGCGCGTGTGCGAGCGTTGTGCGCACAGGCGTGTGCGATGGAGTCGCATGGCCGGTAGGGCGCGATGTTTGGCCGCCGGGGCTCCCCTCGCTCTAACCCATGGCAACACGACAGAAAAACCGGGATAAGGGTGTGCAAAAAAGCAGGATGACAGCAATTGAAATTCTTTGATAGAATCGGGCAATCCATCCAGCCGCCTGCGGGCGGCTTCCATTTTTTTCAAAAATCCATCTCATTTATGAACGCCACCTTTTCGATTCCAAACACCTACGGAGATCACATGGTCTTTCAACAAGGAATGCCCATTCGCTTGGTTGGCACAGCCCCCGGCGGAATGGAAATCACCATTCGGATGACCGGAGCGGAAACGGCACGGGAAATCAAGGTTGTTGCAGAAAAGGATGGGACATGGAAGGCGGTTTTCAATCCGCTGAAAGCAGGCGGTCCCTATGAAATCGCCATAACCGAACCAAATGGCACGACAATCCGGCTACAAGACGTCATGATCGGAGAAGTCTGGTTCCTCGGCGGCCAGTCGAACATGGAGTTTCCGGTGGCGGGGGACAATCGCTTCTACTCGCTCAAGAACGGAAAGGAAATCGCGGCGGCGGCAAACGATCCGCTTTTGAGACTTTTCCGGATGCCGCGAGTCGTTTCGCCGGATGGTCCTTGCGACAGCGTTCCCACCGGAACGCGCTGGGAAACCGCGACGTGCGCGGAGGCCGTCAGCTCGGTCAGTGCCATTGGATACCTGTTCGGGCAGCGCCTCCGCAACCGTCTCGGCGTTCCTGTCGGCCTGATCCATTCGAACTGGGGTGGCTGCCGCATCGAACCGTGGATCGACGAAGAGACGCTTCGCCGGCATTCCTTCAAACTGGAACTCGAACAGCTCAAATACGCCCGCATCCAAAACGTCAAGAAAAAGAAGCTGACGGATTCGAAGATCTTCAAACAAAAAACGGCGGAGTTCGACGCCTGGATCCGTACATTCCGCAACATTGCGCCGGAAACGACCAAGGAAGCGCTCGCCGAATGGATGAAACCGGGTTCGGCAAACGGCGAATGGAAGACGATGTGCATTACCGACTGCTCCCGGAAAGGGGCTGCATCGCCCGGTGTCGTCTGGTATCGCACAAGCGTTGACATTCCGGACGCCTGGCCCGCCGAAGCGTCGGAAATCCGTTTCGACTGCCTGAATGACTGTGGCACCGTTTTCTGGGATGGCGAACCGGTCGGGAAGACCGACGTCTACGAAGCCGACTATTGGGCCCAACCCAGGAACTTCTCCCTGAAAAAGGCGCAGACAAAACCCGGCAGACATCTTCTCTGTGTCCGGCTGGAAAACCATGCCGCTTGCGGCTATGTCAGCAATCCGCGGCTTGTCTGCATGGATCAATTGCTCGACCTTTCGAAAATCGATTGGGAAGAGCGGATCGAGTTCCGGGCCCCCTGTGCCATCGGACCGCGTCCGTGCGTTCCGCAATTTGCCGTATCGAACAACTTTGCGCAACGCTTCAGCAATGGGGTTCCATCCACCCTTTTCAATGCGATGTTTGCGCCTTTCCGGAATTTCCGCTTCCGGGGCGCCCTTTGGTATCAAGGCTGTTCCAATGCCGGTGAATACAGCCGATACGATCGCCTGCAGCGCGCGCTTGTCGAAAGCTGGCGCCGCGCCACAGACAATCCGGACATGTTTTTCCTCGCCGTGGAACTCGCCGGGTTTGCACAACACTCGCCGGAAAACCGTCTTCCGGACGATTTCTGGAAAGAGGCCGAACCGGCCGAATCGGCTTTTGCCCATATCCGCGCCGAACAGGAAAAAATCCGCTTTGTCCGCAATTGCGAAATCGCCTCCGCCGTCGATATCGGCGACCACTCCGACATCCATCCCGCCAACAAGGCCGAGGTGGCGCGCCGCCTGGAAGCGCTCGCCGCCAAACTGTGCTACAACGCAAAAGGCCTCGCGACGGGCCCCCGCGCCGTTGCCGCCAAACGCGAAGGAAATGCCATCCGCGTCTCCTTCGAAAATGTCGGAAAAGGCCTTGAACTTCGCGACGGAAACACATTCGGCGAGCACGCGTGGGCCATTTGCGGGCGCGACCGGAAATGGGTCTGGGCCGATGCCCGGCTGGAGGGCAAGACGGTTCTCGTCTTCTCGCCGGACGTGCCCAAACCCGTTTGCGTCCGCTACGCATTTGATGCCTATCCGCCGAATATGCACCTCTGGAACAAAGACGGGTTCCCGGCCTTTCCGGTTCCGCCGCTCCGCGCCAAATAGGCGCGCTCCTCCCTCTCCCTTTCCGCACCTTTCGCTTTCACGCATTTCACCAGTACACGCTATGTCGGGCAAAATCTTCCTCTCTTCCAACGAGCTGACCAAAGACAGCTTCCGTCTCGCCAAAAAAATTTACGACTCCGGGTGGCATCCGGAGGTGATTGTCGGCCTGTGGCGCGGCGGCACCCCCGTCGGTATCGCCGTACAGGAATTTCTCCAGTACAAAGGCGTCAAAAGCTACCATACCGCCGTCAAGACCATGGCGTATACCGGAATCGGCGAACACGGAAAACCGGTCATCGAAAATCTCGATCCGCTCCTCCGGCATATCAACCCCGACACAAAGGTCCTCGTCGTCGATGACATCTTCGACAGCGGCGATACGTGCGCGGCCATGAAGGAATCCCTCTCCCCGCATACAAACCAGCTTCGTTTCGCAACGCTCTACTACAAACCCCTGCGGAGCAAGCAGGATTTTGCGCCGGACTACTACCAGCGGGAAACAAATGAATGGCTCGTCTTCCCGCACGAAATCATGGGTCTTGCGCCGGAAGAAATCGTCTGCAAGGATCCCGATCTTGCGGCGTTGCTCGGAATCGGCTAGCGCGCCGGGCGGCAGGAATGGCCCGTCCGACGGAAATCGACTTCTGCTGGAATCCGGTTCGTGAAAATCATTGTTTCAAAATCAACGGTTGCGGCGCTCTTCGCCTGCATGCTGTCCGCGTCCTTTCCGGCGGCCGGCGAAACAGGTCCCGTTTTCCGGCGGGCCGATGCGGCCGTTTCCAGTCTGGACCCGATTCAGGCGACCTCCTCGTCGGCCGGCCGGCCCGTCTGCCTCGTCTACGAAACGCTTCTCCAATATGACTACGCCGCGCGGCCGTATCGCCTGATTCCGTACACGGCGGAAAAACTGCCGGAAATCAGTCCGGACGGACGCACGCTGACATTCCGTCTGCGCGACGATCTTTTCTTTGGTCCGGACGATTGTTTCGACACCCCGGACCGGCGCCGCAAAATCACCTCGGCGGACGTCGTCTTCTCGTGGAAACGTTTGGCCGACGCCAAGCTGACCTCCGGCGGACGCTGGATTTTCGCGGGACTCGTCGAGGACTTCGACGAATTCTACGCGGCCAGCCGCGACCCCAAACGCCCGACCGATTACGCGCGCGAAATCTCCGGCCTGCAAACCCCCGATGAACACACCCTCGTCGTACGCCTGACTCGCCCCGTTCCGGACTTTCTCTGGCGGCTCGCCCTGCCCTTCAGCGCCATCGTTCCGCAGGAAGCCGTCGCCGCCTACGGAGCCCGTTTCGGCCAGCACGAAGCCGGATCCGGGCCTTTCCGCCTGACCGATTGGAAACGCGGCCACCGGATGCGCTTCGAACGCCGCCCCGGACGCGACTCCGCACGCGACCATACGCCGGTGCTCGAGGACTGGACCGGCACGCTTCCCTACGCGGCCATCGAATACTGGTGCATGTCCGACGCTTCGACGCGCTGGCTCTCCTTCTTGCGCGGCACTTTCGATTTGGCGACCGAAATATCCCGCGATAATTGGGACGCCGTTCTCGACGAACACGGCGAGTTGCGCCCCGGACTGGCGCAGCGCGGCATCCGCATCGCCGCCCAGCCCGCGCTGGAAACCTACTTCATCGGCTTCAACATGGACGACCCCGTCGTTGGCTCCAACGCCAATCTCCGCCGCGCGCTATCCTGCGCTTTCGACGCCGCCACATGGGTCTCCTTCAACCGCGGACGGGTCGTCGCTTCGGAAGGCCCGATCCCTCCCGGCATCGCCAACCGCATCGAAACGCCACAGCCCTACGGATACGATCCCGAACGCGCCAAGCGCCTCCTCGCGGAAGCCGGATATCCCAATGGTATCGACCCCGCCACGGGCCGCAGGCTCCGCCTGACCCTGACCCTCGGAAAGGCGGACCAGGAGACACGCGAAGGCGCGGAACTGATCGCCTCCTTTTTCTCCAAAATCGGCATCGACCTCTCGCTGGAAATCCAGACTTTCCCGCATTTCATCCAATCGCTCGCCAAACGCAATACGGCCATCTTTCTTCTCAGCTGGATCGCCGACTATCCCGATCCGCTCAATTTCCTCCAGCTCTTTGCCTCCCAAAACGCCTCCCCGGGTCCCAACCGGGTCAATTTCAGCAATGCGCGCTACGACGCCCTCTACGGGGAAGCGTGCACGACAACCGACGAGGAACGCCGCCGCGCGCTTTGCCTCGACATGCAGGACATCATCCGCTCCCAAATGCCGTGGATCTTTCTCTACCACCGCCGCGAAATCGTGCTTCTCGGCCCGCATCTCGGCAATTTCCGCCTCCACGACTTCCCGCTCGGCATGGAAAAACATTGGCGCTACAGGCCGTCCCATCCCTGACAAGCCGCTTTTTTCTTGCTGGAGAACCCGCAAATCCCTATACTGAAAGCGGCTTTCCTCCTTCCCCTTGTTCATGAAACTTCTCATTGGATACGTACCGCTGGAATCCGCGCTCGGAATTCCATTGCTTTCGCAGAACCGCCAATTCCAGTGGTTCTCCCGCCCGACATACGTCTATCCGATGGTGCCCGCCTCCGCCGCCACCCTCCTGAAAACGCGCGGCCACGATGTCCTTTGGCTCGATGGAATCGCCGAAGAGCTGACGCAGGATGAATTCGACCGCCGGTTTCTCGCGTTTCGCCCCGATCTGTTCTTGCTCGAAACCAAAACGCCCGTCGTCAAACTGACGTGGCAAAAGGTCAACCATCTCAAAGCGCTTCTTCCGCAATGCCGCATCGTCCTTTGCGGCGACCACGTGACGGCGCTGCCGGAAGAAAGCCTCCGCGCCTGCAAGGCCGATTTCATTCTGCGCGGCGGAGACTACGATTTTGCGCTCGACGGGCTCGTCTCGTGGATGTCGCAAAACGGCGGTCCGGACGCCGATCCGAATGCGCCCGCGAGCACGCCGTTGCCTTGCGGCTTTGTCTGGCATGGGCCAAACGGAGACATCCGCTCCTCCGGCGATTTCTGCCACCGGGAACACTCGCTCGCCGAACTTCCGGAAATCGACCGCGAGCTCACGCAATGGCGTCTCTACAGCCGCAAAAACGGCAATTTCCGCAAAACGCCCGGCACCTATACCATGGCCGCACGCGATTGCTGGTGGGGAAAATGCACCTTTTGCTCCTGGACGACGCTGTATCCCGAATGGCGCTTCCGGACGCCGACGCAACTGTTGGATGAAATCGGCCACTTGATCGAGCGCTACCGCGTGCGCGAAATTTTCGACGACTCCGGCTGCTTCCCCGCCGGGGCTTGGCTCCGGGAATTTTGCGAGGGCATGGTCGCTCGCGGCTACCACCGCAAGGTCACCCTCGGATGCAACATGATCCCGGGCGCCCTCGATGCCGGGCTCTACAAGGCCATGGCAAGGGCAGGCTTCCGGTTCGTGCTGTTCGGGCTCGAGTCCGCCCAGCCGGAAACCCTCCGGCGCATCAACAAATGCCCGACGGCCAAGGATATCGAACAATCGATGAAACTGGCGCACGAAGCCGGGCTTCTGCCGCATGTGACCTGCATGATCGGCTACCCGTGGGAAACCGCCGAGGACGCCCGCCGCACCATCGCCCTCACCCGCAGACTCTTCGACCAAGGCGATATCGCCACGCTCCAAGGCACCATCGTCATCCCCTATCCCGGCACGCCGCTTTTCCGCGAATGCAAAACCAACGGCTGGCTGCGAACCGAGGACTGGGACCGCTACGATATGCGCGAACCGGTCATGCGCTGCCCCGTCCCGGACGACGAACTGATGGCGCTCGTCCGCAAACTCTACGAATCCTTCTTGACGCCGCGTTTCATCCTGCGCCAGCTTCTTTCCATCCGCTCCTGGAACGATATTCTTTTCCTCGGAAAGGCCGCCTTGCGCGTCGCCGGACATTTGCTGGATTTTCACGCCGCCAACCGCAAACAGAAGCCCGCCGGTCCGGCGGAGAAACGGCCGTCATGACACGCCCCGTCGTCGGACGCCTCGCTCCCAGCCCGACAGGCGCCCTGCATCTCGGCAATGCCCGCACGTTCTTGCTCGCCTGGCTTTCCGTGCGCTCCCGCGGCGGACGCCTTATCCTGCGCATGGAGGATCTCGATCACCCGAAGGTGAAGGCAGGCGCAAGCGCCGGCGTTCTCGAAGATTTGCGCTGGCTGGGTCTCGATTGGGACGAAGGCCCCGATATCGGCGGACCTTCCGCCCCCTACACGCAAAGCGAACGCCGCCCGCTCTACCGCGCCGCGCTCGAACGGCTTCGTGCCGCCGCCCTCGCCTATCCGTGCACCTGTTCACGCCACGATGTCGAAGAGGCGCAATCCGCCCCGCACGGCCGCAACCCGCACTCCCTCGCCTACTCCGGCCTCTGCCGCAACCGCTATTGTTCATGGGAGGCCGCACGGCAGATTCTCCCCGACGGACGCCTTCCGTGCTGGCGCTTTCGCACCGCGCCGGGTCGGTCGGTTTTCCACGATGCATTCCTCGGCGATTGCTTTCTGGATGTCGCCGGAGAACTGGGCGATTTCGCCTTTGCGCGAGACCCGGATGGCGCCGGATACCAACTCGCCTGTACGGTCGATGACGCGGCCATGGGCGTCACAGAAGTGGTGCGCGGCGACGATCTCGTGGACGCGACCCACTGCCAGCTCGCTCTCTATCGCGCGCTGGATTTGCCGCCCCCGGTCTTCTGCCATGTTCCGCTTGTCGTCGGGCCCGATGGCCGCCGCTTGGCAAAACGCCACGGCGATACCCGCATCTCCGCTTTTCGCGAGGCCGGCATTTCCGCCCGACGGCTCGTCGCCTTGCTCGGCTCCTGGTCCGGACTCTGTCCGGCAGACGGAGAAACGACGCCCGCCAATCTGTTGCCGCATTTCTCGTGGGATCGCATTCCCCGCCACCCGATTGTCTACCGCCCCGAAGATGCAGGAATTTAAGTGTCAGCGCTGCGGGGCTTGTTGCCGCATTCCCGATGGGATCGTGCGTGTTTCCGAGGCGGAAATCCGCGCCATGGCCGACTTTCTCGGCGAGTCCGAAGCCGATTTTATCGAGCGACGGACCGAACTGGCGCCGGACCGCCGGAGCCTCATGCTCCGGAGCGAGCCCGATGGAACATGCTGCTTCTACCGCGAGCCGGAAGGCTGCCTCGTGCATCCCGCCAAGCCCGTGCAATGCCGCACGTTTCCCTTCCGTTGGCGCAATCCGGATTCCGCCACTCTCTGTCCCGCCCTCCGCAAGCTTCAGCAACCAAATCCAAACGGGCAACCATGAAAACGCAATCCGGAACCCCCATCGTATGCCGCGCTTGCGGACGCCCGGGGCGCGAACTGCAGCCATGCCCGTGGTGCGGCGAGCGCGTTCCTCTCGCACGCCAAACGCGCACGTTCCTCTTGCTCTTCGCCCTTGCAACCGCCATTTCCGCGCTCGCCGGCCCGTTTCGCGGCGAAGGCTTGCCGGCGGGTTTCTTGTTCGCCCTTTCTTCCGGAACCCTGCCGGAAGAACGCCACGCTGCCGCCGGAGCCTGGCTTTGCCTCCCGCTCTTTTTGGCCTTCTCTGTTCTCGCCCCCTTTCCGCTCCCGGCCATCACGCAGCTGGGTGCCGCCCTCGCCGTCCTGCCGCCGCTCGCGCTGCTCCTGCGCGGCGGGATTCCGCCGATCCTTCCGCAGAAAAGCCGTCTGCAGACCGCCATCGGACAATGGGTGCCGCCCATTGCCGCCTGCACCTTGTTTGCCGCCTGCGCGTTTCTCTTGCCCGATCCGCTTCTCCCGCTCTCCATCCTGTGCGGTTTTTGGTGCCGCCGCAAAACGCCGGGAGCGGCCGCGCTTTTCCTGTTCGCGCTCGGATGCGTCAATCCCTGCGAAATTCCGTTCTTGCTGACCGGTCTTTTCGCAGGGATTTCAGGAAACCGATGGATTGGAAAAAAAACGCGCGCTAGAAGGATAGCACGCCGCCATTCCAGGAACGCTCTTCGCCATTGATGGCCAAGATGCCGGGAATGCTCTCCGGCGTCTCCACCTTGCCATGCCACTTCCCGTCCCCGGAAAGGACTATGTCGACCTTGACCGAACCCGACGGATGCGGCATGGAAACGCAAAGCTGACGGAGCGGACCCGGTTGCGGCTCAATGCGGACGAGCGAGAATCCGGGAGCCGCAGAACGAATGCCCGCCACCGACGAGAGCAGATGGTAGAGCGGATGCGAGCCCCAGGCATGGCAATCCGACCGGGTCGGATCCGGCTTCTCGGGTGTCGTCCGGAACCCTTTCGCAGGCAAATCGAGCCAAAGCTGAAACCGTTTGTACAACTCGTCCGGACGCTTCAGAATGCGGAAGGCCTCCAGCAGATAGAAGTTGTAGTAGATCGTGGCACGGTCCAGCGCCGGATCGCCGGCCAGCGCGTCCCCCAGCTTCTCGAGGCAATCCTCCGGCACCGAACCGCCGCAAATCGCCATGCACTGCGCATGCTCCGAAAACCAGTTGTGCTCGAGGTCGTCGGCATACAAATGCCGCTTCTCGTCCCAAAAGGCCTTCTGCGCCGCCGCCGCAATGCGGTCGGCTTCTGCACGCGCCCAGGCCGCAAATGCCGTCTGCCCGACAAAACTCTCGAGTGCCGCCGCCTGGCGCAAAACCCAAACATAGTGGAAGTTGATGATGCCGTTGACGTTGCCCGGCTCGGCATTCGGACGATGCCCGCCGGGCCAGCCTTCGACCCAGTCGATGAAGCTCCAGCCCAACGGACAACGCAACAGCCCGTCCTCCCCGACATGGCGATGGAAGGCCAACAGCACGGCACGGACGCCATCCATGCGATCGCGGACAAATGCCGGATCGTTGCGCATCATCGCATAGTCGTAGACCATCTGCACCCAATAGAGCGAAAAGGGCGGAATGATCTGCTTGATGCGCGACGGAACACGCGAAAGCGTCAACCCGGCCTCGGAACGCGACCGGTCGAAGAGCAGCACCGCCTTGCGCGGCAGACGGTCGTCTGCACATGTCGCGTATGTCGTGAGAATCTCCAGACGCGTATCGCCGCCATACATGAGTTGCTCGTAGTAGGGGCAATCGAAGTAGCTCTCGTGCGAACACAGGGTCAGCGTGCGCTTCAAAATCGGCAACACGCCGTCCCAACGCCGGTCGTCCGACCGGAATGCGAAATTCCACGATTTCGGATAGTGCGTCACACGCAACGAAATCGCGGCGAGCGTCAGCGGCTCGTCCTGCGTTTCGACCAGCAGGCGCACATAGCGGCCGGACTGGAACCAAAGCGTATCGAAAAGCTGGTTGTCCGCGCCATTCGAGAAGCACCGCTCCGTAAAACCGTAAAAATATTTGCCTTCGATCTCGTTCCGGTCCCGTTTGTCCTTCTCCCAGCCGTTCTTGTCGTGCATCAACGATTCGGCCCAGGAAAACTTGATCAGCGCATCGCGTCCGCCATGGAAACGGACCAATGGCCACGCCGTGACATAATCCCCGATGTCAAAGAGCGCTTCGACAAGGGTATGCGCGGGGATCTCCATCGGTGCTTCCCCGTTCGACAGCTTCTGGAACCGCGCCTGCAAGGATGCGTCGTTGTGCGCCCGGAAAAGCGGCTCGTCCACCTTCCGGACCATGCCGTCGATGACCGTGGCAAAACGCGCCTCGCCTAAGCCGCAAACCGTTTCCTGCATGGCGGGAAGAATGCCCGGAACGAGCAAATGCTCCGGGATGCACTCGTCCCCCTGCATCCGGAAATCCGTCTGCGCAACATCGAGAACAGGCCCCCAGCCCGTTCCTTCGCCTTTGGCCCAGCCTTCCGGCATCTTGCGCAAATCAAGCTGCGTCTGTCCGCCAATGCAGACAAAGCCACCGACCTGCTCGTCCGGATCGTCCAGCGGAATCAGGGTGTACCCCTTCAGCTCCATCGCCTCCCAATTGCCGGAACGCGTGCCGAGTTCTTCGTCCCACTCGCCGCACCCATGCAGCAAAAAGCCCGGAAATACCGCCGTATGCCCAAAATGCGAAAGACTGGACGTACCGGACCACCAGACGCGCGAAACAAAGGTGTGTCTTCCCGCATCCAAGGTCAATTCCAGCGTTTCGAAAAACCATGTATTCGAAAGCCCCCGGTCGCTGCCGAATGCAATCCGTTCCCCATCCAGATAGAGGTCGTACCGTTGGTCGGCCGTAACGCAAATCCGGAAGGTGGTTTCGGCGGAAAGCGTGAATGTCTTCCGGAATGCCCAGACGACCGGTGAATGATGGTCCCATCCCGGCGCGGCAATCCACTTCGTCCGCCCCCACAAATCGGCATGGTATTGATACTTGCAGAGCTCTGCGTCCGGTATGTTTTTTGGAAAAATCCGTGTAATCTGTTTCATCATGCGTCACAGAGTACCATATTTCATTTCCAAAAGGTTCTTTTTCTTTTTCTCCAAAAAAACCGCCTCCCGAGCCAGGTGTCATCCTGTCCATCCCGCCCCGCACCTGCAACCTCCGCCACACGCGCCCGCGCCCCGTTGCGGTAGGGCGCGATGTCCTCATCGCGCCGCCGCGCCGGATGGCGCGGTGCGCGGCTTGGTATCCCCCCACACGCCCGTGCGCACCGCATACGCGCCACCAACCCGCACGCACCGCGCATACGCGGATTTATTTGTTTCGCGCAGAGGTGGCGAGCCGCCACTCTCTGCGCGACATTTTCTTCACGAGGCTCTGCGTGCGCAATGGCACTTGTTGGCCGCCGGGCCTCCCGGCCCCGTGGCGGCTCGCCACCCGTCCTTGGCAGAGAGCCGGAGGGCGATGACGGCGCACGGAATGGGGCGGTCTGATGAAATGCCGGAAGTCGAATTTACAATTTCAATGGTTTTTGATAGCATATCGTTGTTCGTATTCCGTTGCGGGTGAGATATCCCTCTTCCATGAATAGAATTTACCTATTTCAATCCTGTTGAATTCAAAGATGAAAACGAAATACTTCCGTCCTTTCCGTCTTTTGCTTGTAACATTGCTGGCGCTTGCGAGCGGATTTGTTTTTGCCGAGAAGGTTGACGTTTCCCAGTATGCGAAAACGTTCGACATGACCGTTTCCGGGTATTCGGGAGCGAGCGAGTTGACGGACTTTCCGGTTCTTGTGGTGCTTTCGGAAAGCCGCCTTTCCGGTTTTCAATATGCGGAAGCGTCCAACCTTGTCTTCACCGATTCCGAGGGAAACATCATCCCGTACGAAAAGGATACGTGGAACAAATCAGGCGAATCGCTTGTCTGGGTCAAGATGCCGACACTGTCGCCGGGAACGAAGATTTCCGCCTACTTCGGCGGAACGGCCGAGGCGAAGGAAAACAATCCCGCCGAAGTCTGGAGCCGGTATGCATCCGTCTACCACTTTACCGAGCTGCAAGATACGGTACATGGCATTGCCGTCAAACCCGGCTATTCCGCGAATGCCGCAAAGCTCGAACAGGAGCTTCTGGGAACCTGCTATCGCGTGACAAGTGCGAATGAGAAAATCGTTCTCGGTCTCGCGAACCAATATGTGACGCAAGCCGATCGCCAGTCGGTGACAGTCTGGTTCCGCAATACCAGCACATCGTCCACGGGAGTGACAGGACGGCTGATTGGCGGAAAATCGGCCTACAGCAGCCCCAACGAGGGCGGTTTCGATATTCTGCCGCAACAAGGAAAGGTTTGGGTCCGCGGTGCCGTATATGTCAATAACGTGGCCACGTTCAAGGCCAACGAGACGCCGTTTCTGAAGAATGAATGGAAGCATGTCGGCGTTGTGATGAACCAGACGGAGGCGAGCGTCTATGTCGACGGAACGGCCCTGACCTCGTCGACCGGAACGGCGATTGCCGCGCCTGATATTTCCAAAAACAACATCTGCCTCGGCAATTACGGCGGCAACGTAACGGACAGCGACCAGTTGATCGCCGGCGATTACGATGAAGTCCGCTTCTTCGATGGCGTGATGACGGCCGATTGGGCTGCCGCCGAGTTTGCCACCGTCAAGAACTGGGACACCTTCCTTGCCTACGGGGAGGTCAAGGCACCCTCTGCCGATACGGCCATTGTCAAAAATGTCGCCGTTGCCAACAATGGCAATGACACATATACGTTTACGGCCGATGTCGAAGGCAGTGGCTCCTACACCGCCAAATTGATTTGCACGCCGATGGAAGGGGATGCGCGCGAAATCGAGGCTACCTTGGAAAATGGACAGCTGAGCGCAACGACGCCTGCCGACCTCGCCGCCGGTACGTGGATTCTGAAGGCGATTGTGAGCGCGTCCTCCACAGAGACGGTCTCCACTTCTGTTGTCATTACGAAGGGCGGCGTCCAGATTGAAACATTGTCGAATGCCGATGAATACGAACTGCAGCCCGGCACGGTCCGGGTTACGCGTCCGGACGCCGCACCCTATGCCGTGACCATCGACTATCAAGTCTCGTCCGAGACGGCCGTTGCGGGACAGACGTATGCGGAATTGAGCGGTTCGGTCACCATCCCCGCCGGTGAAAGCTATGCCGATATCACCATCCAGCCGCTTGCCGATTCTGCCGTGACGGAGGACGCTGTTTTGGCGATCGCCCTTCTATCGGGTGCCACCTATTCGGCCAGCGAGACCGGAGCCACGACGGAAGTCGTCATCAAGAATCTCACGACGCCCGATGGATATGTCACCTGGGTTGCAACGGCTGCGGACGCCGTCGCGTCCGATCCGGCGTCTTGGTCCACCGGTGCCGTTCCGGGAGAAAACGATGCCGTTTTGATCGACGGCAATTTCTCGAGCCAGCGTGTCGTCTGGGATGTCGCCGGTCCGCAAAAGATCAAATCGTTCACCATGAAGTCGGCTCCTCCGACGGTGGAAATCCGCACGACTTACGAAGATGGCGCATTTCCCCAGCTGGAAGTTACGGGCGATTTCAATGTAAAGGCCGGCACCCTCACCGGTGCCATGAACGACGGCGGAAACCGGATCTATCGTCTCAAGCTCGCGGTTGGCGGCAATTTGACGATTGACGAAGGTGCGACGATTACGCTGACCGGCAAGGGATACTATTCCAACACCTTCCCGGACGGATCGATGACCGGTGCCCATGGCGGAACCATCACGGACTGGGCGCAGTCGTATGGCAATGTCAAAGAACCGGTCGACCTCGGCGCGGGCGGCAAGACGCTCAATACGCGTGGCGGCGGCGCCTGCTACTTGACCGTGGGCGGCATTGTCACGGTCAATGGCTCTCTCTTGTCGAATGCATCGAGCGCAGGCGGAACGGATGGCGCCCAAGTCGGCGCGGGCGGCTCCATCTACATTCGGGCGAAAGACGTGCAAGGCAACGGGACGATTTCTGTCCACGGGCATGAACTGAACGGCTACAAGAACTGGTCCGGCGGCGCCGGCGGCCGGCTGGCCATTGTTCTGACCGAAGCGACCGCACTTTCGTTCCCGAAAGCGAATCTGAACGCAAACGGCCTTATCTCGAAATACAACGAGACCGGAGCGGGCGGTACCATTTTCGTGAAAACGGCCGATCAGGAAAACGGCACGCTCATCATCGGCGATTACTTGATCGATCAGGTTTCCTATATCCAGTTCCAGCATACCAAGACGGCCGTGGCGGCCATTCCGCCGGGGCAGACATGGGAATTTGATGCAATCGAATTCCGCAATGGCGGTGTTCTGTGCGTCCCGGAGGGAACGACGCTTCGTGTGCCGCTCTCGGGCATCACAGGATCGTCCCGGCGCGCCGGTCTTTTGTATGCGGGCGGAACGATCGATTTCGGGGCCGCTCCCTATGAGCTCACGGGCGCATGGACCTTCCAGGCCGATACGCCCTTCACCTTCGACGGGGATGTAACGATCTCGTCCGGAGCGGCTATCGGCGCATTGCGCTTTGCCGGAACATTCGATAATTTTGCAACGTCGGACGTTACGGTCAACGGCAATTTGACGGTCGAATCCGATGGTTGGATCTATGCCGACAGCGCAGGACTTTCCGCCACAAGTTCGGCAAAAATCCTGCCTTCCCACGGCGGCCAGATGACCGGATTTTCCGGCAATGGTTCCTACGACTCCGTTTTCGATCCTTTCCTCCCGGCAAGCGCATCTACCACTACCCATGAAAAGGAGAGTGCCGGTGGCGGTGTCGTCAAACTGACCGTCAACGGCGATTTTGTCCTGAACGGCACGGCTACGGCTTGCGGTCCCGTCCGTTACAAAGGCGCCGGCAGCGGCGGTGCGCTAAACATCCGAGCAAAAACGCTTTCGGGCGACGGCAAGATTACCGCCGATGGAACAATCGGCTCCATTCAGTGGGATAGTGCCTATCATGGAGCCGGCGGACGGATTGCCGTCCGTGTGACGGATCAAGATGTCGGCACGGATGGCATCTGGACTAGAATTACGGCGCGAGGCGTTCCCAAGCAGGATTATGTCAACAGCAGCGGCAATAAGGTCGAGCAGGATCAGGATTGTTCTGCCGGAACCGTGTATCTGCAGGGCGAATCCGACGGGGAAGGCGGCGGCACCATTTACGTTTCGAGTGCCGGGCGCACGAAAACAATTGAAGACGTACCGACCTATATTCCATCCGGCAATACGTATGGAAAGACGGACGACTATTCGAAGGCTTCTCTTGTTGTCGGAACCTACGGCACGGTTCGCCTTGATCAAGATGGTCTGAAAATGAAGGCGCTTTCGTTGGTTGATGATGGACGGCTGGATCTTGCCGGCAACAAACTCGTTGTCACCTTTGCGGAAGTCGACAGCCAAAAAGTCTCGTCCGGCCTGTATCAAGCGGGCGACTTGGCAGAAGCTCTTCTGGACAGTTCCGAAGGGCAAACGGGCGTTTTGTGCGTCACCGGAACGGGGACGGCCATTCTCGTTCGATAACGCCTCTTGTTTCCATCATCAAGACGGCCGTGCCGGACAGCAAGTCCCGCCCGGCCGTTTTTTTTTTTGCACACGTGCGCGGCGCTGCCGCGCATCTGCCGCGGCCGGGTGGCGAGCCGCCACGGGGCCGGGAGGCCCGGCGGTGCGGTTCGCACGGGTGTGCGCTATGGAGCGGCATGGCCGGTAGGGCGCGATGTCCCATCGCGCCGCAGGGTAATGCGCGTGCGGTATGGACGCGGGCGAGAGTCGGGATTCCAAACCGCGCACCGCGCCATGCGATGCGGCGGCGCGGGCGTATGGTATGGCGGCGCGAGTCGGGAGGCCCGACAGCCGACCATCGCGCCCTACCGCAACGGGGCGCGGGCGTATGGTGTGGCGGCGTGGTTCGCACGGGTGTGCGCTATGGAGCGGCATGGCCGGTAGGGCGC
>JBJEVW010000117.1:0-3744 GCA_051884735.1 Kiritimatiellia bacterium
CGGCAAATCGGAGATGATTTCATCGCCCAGATTACGATCCCGCTGATGGGCGTAGAAGGCTGCGGGCGTAGCACCGGCGATGTAGTCGTCGGTCAGGATACCGACGGCGAGATTCCGTTCTTTGGCCAGGGAGGCGATTGATTTGAGCGGCTCCCGTTTCGGGTTCATGCCAACATGGCTGTTGTTGGTTTTGTGGCCGGAGGCGAGCGCGGTGCCGGAGGCGGCGGAATCGGTTACGCGGGAATTGGCGGAGCAGGTACGGACGACGCCTGCATGGGGGAGTTTTTCAAGAAAGAGGGATGTTTCGGGCCCATAGGTACGGAGGGCGGCGAGGCGGATACTGCCGAAGCCCATGCCATCACCGATGATAAAGATGACATTCCGCACGCGATCGCAGGCCGGGGCGGGTGGCGGGGCCTTAGGTTCGGGGGCTTCCCAGACTTTGGTGGCGGTTTCGTTGGTTGTTGGCAGATCGGTGGAAAGGCCGTCCGGTGCGGTTGCCGTAAACAGGGGTTCTGCCACGGCGAGAGAGGACAGAGCGGCCACGCCAAAGAAGAGAAGCGGGCGATGAAGGGCGAGTGGTACGGAATGTTTCATGGGAGCGTTGGAATGGTTTGGGTGAGAAGTTGGTCGTGGCGTCATTCCGGCTTTCCGGCACCCGTGAGCGGGGCGGGTTGTCCGCTTGCGGAAGGGGCGGGAACGACAAAACCGTCATAATTGATGTGCGCGTCTTTTGGAGGGTCTTCGATGTAGATATCCTGGGAAGAGAGGACGCCGTTTTTGTAGTGGAAAAGGCGGAAAACGCCTTGGCGTCCCCAGAATGTGGCGATGCTGGAAACGACGATGGTCGGAATGCCGTCCGGATGGTTTGCATAGACATTGCGGTGGAAATGTCCGGCGATGACGGCTCGGACATTTTGGTGTCGCGCGAGCGCCTTTCGCCATGCTTCGAGACCTTCTCCGTTCTCCCAGCCGGGAACGATTTCGTTGTTGACGAAGTCATCGCAATCGGGAACATGGGTAAAGACGAACGCCGGCTTTTGCGGGGCCTTTTCGAGGGCTACCTCCAGGGCGGCGATCGGGTCGAAGTCCGGGAACGGAGGCGCGTTCTTCTGGCGGATGGATTCGGTGCAGACGGCCACGAAGAGCGCTTCTTCGGATTCGTGCACCTGAGCGAGATCGCCGAAGTACTTCTTGAAGACCTCGGCCCCTTCGAAATAGCGTTTCGTGTTGTTGTTTTTGTAGATGGGGACATCGTGGTTTCCGAGCACGGTCAACACGGGCTGCGGGAGGAGCGCGCAGAGATTGGAAATGCTGCCTGCCACCTCCTCGCGAAAGAAATTATTCGACGAAAAATCTCCTGTATGAATCACGCAGGAAATGGGGACCGGCAGATTTTGGATAGCCTTGATCGCTTCGCGAAAGCGCCACTGATGCAAAGGATTCCCGTGATGGGTATCGGAAATCTGGACGAACCAGAAATCGTTTGTTTCCGTAGCAAAGGCCGGGGCGATGCAAACGGACGAAAGGAGGCAAACGAGGAGGAAAACTCTTTTCATGCAAAAGATGATATCACGAAAGAACGTGGAAAGGAGCGGCGGTTTTGTCCATTATGAGTTGGAATTTTCGCCACAAAAAGACAAGGGGTGCGGGATGGATTGCTTTTTGCTAGGATATTCTAGCATGACAACCCCCATTCGTGAAATGACTTCTTACCAACCATTGATACATGCGGTCCAAGGGCCGGTTTGCCTCGGGCATGATTGGCTCACGGGCATGCGTGGCGGCGAACGTGTTTTGGAGTATTTCTGCCGTGCGTTTCCGGATGCGCCGCTAGCGGCGGTTGTCGGCAATCCGGCGCTGGTGAGCGAGACGATTTCGCGGCATCCGCTCCATTTTTCGCCGCTCAACAAAGTTCCGGGCGTCATCCGTCGCTATCGCAATCTGTTGCCGCTTTTGCCGGCGGCGGCGCGGCTGGTCCGCATTCCGGAATGCAAGTTGCTGTTGACGACGTCCCATTGCGTCGCCAAAGGCTTCCGCAAGCCGGAAGGGGCGCGCCATCTGTGCGTATGCTTTACGCCGATGCGGTATGCGTGGACCTTTTTCGACGAGTATTTCGGCACGAATCCGGTCAAAGGCGCATTGGTCCGACCGTTGCTGGCGCGGTTGCGTGCATGGGACCGGCGCACGTCGGCGGAAGTCGACCGGTTTGTGGCGATCAGCAAACATGTATCGAAGCGGATACTGGATTTTTACGGACGCGAATCGGACGTTGTCTATCCGCCGGTGGATTTGCGTCGGTGCACGCCGGAATCGCTTGCGGCGGAGACGGCCGTTTCGGTGGGCGGTACAGGGGAGTACGACCTGATTGTTTCGGCGCTTGTCCCGTACAAGCGGGTGGATTTGGCCGTTCGCGTCTACAGCAAATTGAACCGGCCGCTCAAAGTTGTCGGCGTCGGCGGCTGTTACGGGGAGTTGCGCAAGATGGCGGGACCCAGCGTTTCGATTCTGGGCTACCAGACGGACGAGGCCGTTCTCGAACTGTATCGCGGATGCCGTGCGCTGGTCTTTCCGGGCGAAGAAGATTACGGCATAGTGCCGCTTGAAGCGCAGGCGTGCGGAAAACCGGTTTTGGCCTATGCGAAGGGCGGGGCGCTCGAAACGATCCGGGACGGGGTCAGCGGCGTTTTTTTCGCCGAACAGACGGAAGATGCGCTCGAGGATGCGGTTGCGCGCAGTCTTCGCATGCGATTTGACGTCCGGGATATCCGCCGGCATGCGGAGGCGTTTGGCGAGGAACAGTTTTTGGCGGGAATGGCCGAGCAGGTTGAGAAGGTCATGCGATGAAAAAGCGTTTGGATGAGCTTTTGGTCGAGCGCGGATTGGCCGAATCGCGTTCGCAGGCGGCGGCTTTGATTCGGGAAGGCAAGGTCAGGGTTGAGGGGCGTCACAGTCCCAAGCCTGGCAACCAATATGCCATCGACGTCAAGATTGAAGTCGAGGAAGCCAATCGCTTTGTGAGTCGCGGCGGATGGAAGCTGGAGGGAGCCTTTGCGCATTTCGGCTTTTCTGTCGAAGGGTTGGATTGTCTGGATGTCGGCGCTTCGACGGGCGGATTTACCGATTGTCTGCTGCAGCATGGGGCGGCCCGGGTGGCCTCGGTGGACGTAGGGCACGACCAGTTGCATCCGCGCATGCGGGCGGATCCGCGAGTATGGGTTCGGGAGGGATTCAATGCCCGGGCGATGACGCCGGAGGATTTACCCTTTGTGCCGGCCTTTGCCGTTTGCGACGTTTCGTTCATTTCGCTTCGGCTCATTTTGCCGCCGATGGCGCGGGTTGTCGTACCGGGAGGCGGATTGGTGACGCTGATCAAGCCGCAGTTTGAAGCGGGGCGCGAGCAAGTGTGCAAGGGCGGCGTCGTCCGGGATGAAGCGGTTCGTTTGCAGGTGGTCGAATCGATTCGTTCGTTTGGCGTGAACGAGCTTGGTTTGGAGTGGATGGGTGTCTGCACGTCGCCGATCAAGGGGCCGGCCGGCAATGTCGAGTTCACGGCCTATTGGCGAAAACCGGCGGCCTTGCCATAGCCGGACGGAAGGCAGCGAGCAAGACACATAGCGGTAGCGCGGCCATGGGGGGCGCAGGGACTGCGCCCGGCGAAACCAGAGAGGCGGCGTTCGCCGGCAGGTGTTCACCCTTATCCCGGTTTTTCGGGGTAAATTCTTCCGGGCCCGGGTCAACGCC
>JBJEVW010000118.1:0-3721 GCA_051884735.1 Kiritimatiellia bacterium
CAATTCACGCGCCCGCGAGGGGCGCGACCAAAAAAAATTTTTGAAGTGTAAAAAATCCCTTGTTTCAATTCACGCGCCCGCGAGGGGCGCGACCCGTTCAAACTCTCTTGATATCCATTCCTCGATGTTTCAATTCACGCGCCCGCGAGGGGCGCGACGGAAACAATCATGAAGCACGAAAAGAACAAATGGTTTCAATTCACGCGCCCGCGAGGGGCGCGACCGAGAAAAGATGAAAAAGTGTAAAAAAGGTGTTGTTTCAATTCACGCGCCCGCGAGGGGCGCGACCCCAGTCCGGCTATCCGTTGCCGTGCGTCCCGATAGTGTTTCAATTCACGCGCCCGCGAGGGGCGCGACATCGAAAATGGAGGATTGTCTACGACGACACATCCGGTTTCAATTCACGCGCCCGCGAGGGGCGCGACGAACGGTCGTGCCGTACCACAGATCAGCATTCACGTTTCAATTCACGCGCCCGCGAGGGGCGCGACGGCTAAAGACTAACACAAGCTGCAATGCAGGTTCAATGAAGAATTTTCGCGAACCGCGATCATAATAAGGGTTCTGTTTAATTATCAAAGAACAAAGAGCGCACAAATAGTGTAATTCTAAGTACTTGCAGATTCCGCGAAAGCACTGGAGAAAGCGTGTGAGCTCGTGGTTCGCGGAACACTAAAAGAGCAATGGTTGCTCTACATCCAATGCAGGTTTTGCACCGACATGTTCAATCCGTGTCGTATAGTTGTTGCCAAGGTTATAGTAGCGCAAACTGTCCGATTCAGGATTGAAAATGCTTTCAAGTTCCGCCTTAAGCTTGACCCATTGTGCAGCATCGACATTGCATTCAAATACAGAATTCTGGACCCGGACTCCCCAATTCATGCACGTCTTGGCAATCTTGTGAAGACGTTGGCGTCCCGCTTTGTCAATGGTCGAAACGTCGTAACTTACAAGCATAAGCATCAGTGTTTCCTCCATTTCCAATGTAATTCTGGTTTGTCGATGATTTCTACAATGTCTGGCCGAAAGCAAACCATCCTCAACCGAACGGATGCAACAAGGTCTTTTGCCGCTAGACCCTGATAAGGATCGTCTATGCAGGGAAATGACGGCAATGCACAAAATCGCCGCGCGACTTCAGGCTTGTCACCTTCGAAAAGCGCAAGTTTGACAAGAAATTCTTGATCGCTTTGACACGCACTTTTAGACATGCTTGTCCATCTGCTTTTGTCTAGACAGATACCTTCATTCGATGGTGGAAGTGGCCAAATCGGCGGTTCCAACGATGTCCAAGGCGGGCGATAAACAACGGTTTTCAGCATGGAAGGCCATGAATATTCCTGTTTCGGAGCCTCGGATCGACAATCGTAAAGTAGCGGAAGAGGATTTTCACCGGTCTCAAGAGCATAGACCAATGACGCACGAACTTCCTTTTCGACGCCAATCTTGGCAGACAGTTCGATAATGCGTTGAAACGAGTCGACTGTCCGATTCTCAAGATATACACCTCCCCATGACAAAAAGACTTCGGCAAGAATTGCCGTAGCATGGGTGAGTTCACCTTTGTCGGCAAATATCTCGGCAACTCTGGCAAGAAGCATATATTTCTCCGAATAACAGTTCGGATCCATTTCACGGAAACCACGCCTGCCGAAATCGATTGCAATATCTGTTTTTCCGCAGGCAAGTGCTAGGTCGATCGCTTCCTCCCATAGATTTGCTTTTGCTACATATTTCCGGTAAACGGGGATGGCACATTCTTCGCAACCCGCAAGGCGGTATGCTTTTCGGATGTAGGGCAGGCGGTGATTGCAGATATCGAAAGTATCTCCATCATCCTCGCCACCGGGAAGTGCGTCAAGTTCTCCAGTCAATCGCCTAGCCGTCTCGAGCCAGACTTCTTGTTTAGCGTATTCGGTTCCCGGCGCATCCCACGGATCCGGTGAAATCTCAAAATACGTTTCATAGCATTCGAACAGGCGTGTCAGATCGCAACTCCACACAAGTACATCTGCGGGTGTCATGCCACTTTCGAGTAACGCCGGAAATACCTCCTTCATGACTTGCGTGACGGCATCAATTTCCTCGGAAAAATTATTCTCGAACCAAAGAATTTCGTTATCGACGCTTTTCGTGAGCAGCCAATCCACAGCGGAAAGAATTGCGTTACGGTCGTGCGAGGCGAAGGATTCACGGGTTTCGCGGACTAATCCGGCGATTCTGTCTTTCTGGGCTGCAACATGGGCTTTGATCCAAGCCTCAACTTCGTGGTGTTTCCGTTCTTCTTCTTGCTTATGGTCATCCTCGATGTGCTTGCGTATGTTTTTTTTCCTCGTGACGACGATTTTTCCTTGCGACCGGGCTCATGTTTTTGTCGGTAACGAGCATCTTTCCGGAATCGGAACCATCCCTTATCGCCGTCACTCCGCCATCCTGCAGTTTCTTCGAGGCGCACAACGCCAGCGCAACGCCATGTTTGCAGTTTGCCCCAACGGGGCATGTGCAAATGGAGGTCGGCTTGCCGTCTGCGTTCACAAATAGGTTTGTCGTGTATTCATCCGTCCCGCGAACCTTCGCCGCGAGACAATTCTCAAGTGCGACAATTTCGCCGACGCGATCTTGATAAAGTTCTCCGCGTTGAGCGGTAGGGTCTCCTACCCATTTCCGGATATCGTCCCGGTTCAGTTTCCGGAGACATTCTTCAAGTTTGGGATTCATGATGCCGTTTTGTTGCTTTCTTTGTAAAACCAATCATCCAAGGCTCTACTGGACGGATGATTCCCGACTGATCCCGATTGACGGCTCCACAACGAATCAAGAAGCGGGAGATTTCATCGTGTCCATAGAATATGGACATATAGATCGGGGATGCTTTCGTATGCCATATTTTCCTATTGATGCAAGCTCCTTTTTTGACCAATGTTTTGACTCTGGCCAAATCATTGGCCCAAATCTCCTCCGAAGTTTATCATTTTACTTTTTTTTCATGAGTAAGGACGGGCTGAAGTGTTTCCGGATGCTTCTCGCCATGCGGGATCCAGCGCAGAACGCCAGATTTCGAGTTTGCGTCCGAAAGAAAGACTGGCCGCGGCGGGCGATGTGGAAGGCAGTTGTACAACGGGTAGAGGAAAATCCGGAAAGAAGCGTCGCAGGGCCGTGTAAGAAGTTCCGCCGTTGCATGCGACGAGTTTCAGTCTCGGGCAGCGTGCCAGAAGCGACGGAATGTCATTGGGGACGGCCTCCCTGATCGATGTATCGAGACTTCCGTTTCGGCGACAGGTCGCCATTACATCCCATAGTGCAACATGGGCTTTCTCGAGAGCCTCAATTCGTTTTTCGTATGAGAGTGTAGGGGCGAATCCGAAGAGTGCGCCCGCAATGCGCCAGAAGGCGTTTTGCGGGAAAGCGTAGTACTGAGATTGACGCAGAGACTCCTTGCCTGGCATTGAGCCGAGTATGAGCAATTCGGCATCGGGCTGCGCCACAGGAGGAAAGGATTTCAAAAGGGGCGATGCATCTGACGTGGACAGCCAAAGTTTTCGTTCTCCGGCGTCAAAGCGTTCAATGGCATAGCGTAGGGTCGTACGGGGCATGCAGGAGATATGGTTGCGAAGAAAGGCGCGAAGCAGGGTTGCATCGCGTTTCCCGCATTCGCGTAGCACCCAGCCGACCGCCTTGTGCATGAGATCATGCGGATGGCGGAGAAGTATTTCTGCGAGAC
>JBJEVW010000119.1:0-3708 GCA_051884735.1 Kiritimatiellia bacterium
GCCGGGCCTCCCGCCCCGGCTGATTCCCCCCGCCGCCGGATCCCCCGACCCCATCGGGTCTTGCCGGGCGCAGGCTCTGCGCCCCATTGGCAACCGAGCCTCCCGCCCCCGCCCCGGGCCCGCCGCTACTGCGCTTCGGTCTTGTTTTTTTCGGAAAAATCGATAATCACTTCGTTCGGCCGTGCCATCCCATTCTGCCGGGCAATCACTTCGACGTAATCGGGATTGTTTTGGAACTGCGCCGTCTTGCGACGATACTCGCTGATGCGGGAGGCATACTCCGCATTGTCCATGCGCAATAAATCGCGCTCCTTCGTCAAGGCCGCTTTCTTCTGCAAAAGAGGCGTAAAAATCGCCACCAAAGCAACAACCACAATTGCAACGAGGCCAATCATAAACACCATGCGGAATGTTCTCATAAGACCTCCCTCGCCCCTGAGGGCAAAAAAATGGTGGTGGGTCAACGATTCGAACGTTGGAAGGCAAAGCCAGCAGATTTACAGTCTGCCCCCGTTGGCCACTTGGGTAACCCACCACAAGAATTGCAACGAAAGAAAGAATGCCAAAAAAACGTTCGGAATGCAAGCAAAAAAATCATCCAATCCCATGACTCCTGGAAAAATCCTTTGCCGAAGCGGAAAACCGCATGTCGTAAGTCTTCATTCCATCGTCAATCCGCGCTTGAACTCATTCGTTATCGGGTTCCACGCCACCGCCCGAACGAACCGTGAACGCTTGCCAGACATGGTTCTCTCCAGGTCGCAACTCGATCTCCCGTACAGGTCCCGCGCCTAAAAGCGAAGAACGGACCCGCAAGACTCTCCGTCCGGGCAAAAGCCCCGTATCAAGCCGGAGCGTTCGTACCGCCGTTGCCGTCGTGTCCGTCTTCTCCACAACATCCACTCGTCCCGGATGCTCCGGATCCGGTTGATAGATTGATACGGTCACCGTCCCCAAATCTTGAAGACTCGCAGCGCCATTCTGGTCGAACACTTGGGCCGTAACAACCAAAACCGCTTCCCGGTCATGTGTCAACGAACATTCGACGGCTTCCCCTTTTTCATTCCAACGACGGACCGCCTTCACAACGCCATTCGCGCCTAAAACCAACTTGCGCTCCCCCTCTCCCGCATCTGGCTTGTCCGTATACGGCCGATTCCAACCATCGACCGGCTCGTCCCCGGAAAACGTCAAATACGGACCGCGCCAACCGACCCCGACCCGGATATCCGGATCGGAAGCCGGCACGACAATGCGGTAGAGCGCATCGTCGGACGGGCTCTCCCAAAGCTCGCGCAACGAGTACTCCCCGTCCGTATTCAATACGGCCCGTGGAAGCCGCCCCATATCTGCATAAAACCCCTCCAGACCACGCTGCTCGCCTTCGCCCAAAACCGCTGTTTCAATGGCTTTCATCCCTTCCCGGGACGCCCGCTCGCGTCGCGCATCAAGCGCCCCGCCGGCACGCGGCACCGCAATCGTCGCCAAGATGCCGAGAACGGCAAGGACAACGACTAACTCGAAAAGCGAAAAACCAGACTGTCGGGTAGAGAAGACAAGGGGTTGCATAAAAAAGCCTCGTTTGTTGGAACGCCCATGCCCTCCCTTTGGTTCAGTTCAGACTTGGCGACGTTCAACTTGCCGCCCGTTGCGGCAGAACGGCGACAAGACGATCGCAACAACCGCCGCAACAACCATCGCCGGAAGAGAGGCCCCGAAAGGTGACGCAATCCGCGTGAAAATCGATTCCAATCCAGAGAAAATGACGACAAACGGCGAAGAGGCGCCCAAACAGAGATGATAGACGCAAAAACCGACCGCCCATGCCAGAATCGACACAACCGACCCGCCAGAAGCGGCAACACGATGGCGCAAGACAAAGTAGTCGACGAGCTGTACCGCCGCCATCGGCGCAAAAACCGAAGCGATGAGATACAAAAAGTCAAGATAGCGATCCATTACGTCATCAATCGCCAATACGACGCCCACCGCGCAAACCGCTACGCCAAACCATTTTGCCGGCATGCGGGACCACAAGCTCTTCGCACTCTCGCCGGCCGAATACGCATCGAGAAAAGTCGTTGTCACGGTCGAGAAAACCACAATGAGCAATCCAATGGCACCGGGCCCGGCCAACAGCATGATCTGGCCAATATCCGTTTTGCCTAGGCAGTACGCAGCCGAGAGCCCAATGCCATACATCCAGCAGGAGGTAATCGTGTAAATGAGCGCCGAGGCGAAAACCGCAGGAACAGGACGCTCCGCTTCCTTCGTGTAATCGGCAATCAACGGTAGCCACGAAAGCGGCATGGCAATCGACAACTCGATGACATCCCAGAAACCAAGCGGGGCTTTCGCCGCTTCCAACGCCTCCGTGCCACCGCCGGAAACGCGAACAAACAACACGAGACTCAGCACAAACAAGAGCGCCATCGCAATCGTGTTCAACTTGACGGCATTGCCCAAGC
Source organism: Kiritimatiellia bacterium (assembly GCA_051884735.1). GTDB lineage: Bacteria > Verrucomicrobiota > Kiritimatiellia > RFP12 > UBA3636 > JAEDLN01. The sequence continues at coordinate 2,469 of JBJEVW010000119.1, forward strand.
CAATGCGAATCCACAACGCAACCAACAGCCCCAAGACAACACACAACGCCCAAACCGGACACGTCTGCAACATCGCTTTCGCCGCAGTCGCACCCGTTGCAATCATGACCGCCGTCCAGCCAATCAGCTGCAATACATTCGCTCCCGCAAAAAACGATGCCCCGATGCGGCCAAACGGAACCTTTACGCAGTCCATGCCGTTCATCCGCATTCCGGCTCCAATCAACCCTATGCCAAAGAGGAGAAAACCTCCGACAATGTGCCCGAGCAGCATCGCCAATAGAACCATGCCAAACCGGCCGCCTGCGGCCGAGGACGCCAACTGCGTGCCAACTTCAATTTCCGCAATGGAGACCGCTGCTCCAAACCAAATGAGTCCGTTCGAAAAGACGGATGTTCCGTTTGTTTTCATATTCTCAATTCCTACGTCGGTTGATGACCTAACCAGGTTCAAAGGGTCGGAACCGCCCGGTTCCCTCTCATCCCACACCCGTGGGCTCCCCTTGAGATGCAAGCGAGACTAGCAAAAAGCCTTTTTCTTTGCAAACACGGAAAAACCGCACCCTTATCCCGGTTTTCGGGGAGATGAAGGGGATATTCCGGAAATGCGAAACGCCCTTCTCAGTCTCCGTATCGCAAAAATGACGCCGCCTTTTCCAAAATGGCGAGCCGCCACGGGGTCGGGAGGCTCGACAGCCAATTATCTCGGACGTGCAATGATGAACCACAAAGGAACACAAAGAGCGACGACGGGATGGATAGGAATACAAAGGCTAAGGAAGCGGGAACAGAAAGCCACAAAGTTCGGGAGTTTCGAGTGGCGAGTCGCCACGGGCGATGAGAGTGGGCGCTGCGCACCCAAGGATTGGGAAATAGGGGTGCATGCGGAGCGAACCAAAAAACAGCGCGCGGCTTTACGTACGCAATGGCTCTGCGTTCTCTGCGTCCTCTGCGTGAAACAAATACACCCGAGCGGCGCTCCCTAAACACGCCGCAAAAACTGCCGGAATAAAAACAAAAGGCCGCCTCCCAAGGCATAGATGAGCGTCAATGTTACGTAACAAAGCGACAACGCAGCAGAAGTCGAAGCCGCCGTGGCAAGGCCGACAGCCTCGAAAAAAAAGAGATAGCCCGTATCACGAAGCCCCATGCCATTCAAACTGAGCGGAACGGATTCCAACAGACAGACAAACGGCACAAAGACACAGTATGAGCCAAAGGATACCGGAATCCGCAAGGA
>JBJEVW010000120.1:0-3705 GCA_051884735.1 Kiritimatiellia bacterium
TCTCTTCCCTGCTACCTTCCGCCGCCGCCACCAAATATTGGGATACGGATGATGCCGCCGGATACCAAGGCGGAGACGGAGTCTGGGACATCGAAACAACCGCCAACTGGAATACCGGCGAGGGACGGACGGTCTGGTCTGCCGGCGATGATGCCGTCTTCAGTGTCGGCACAAGCAAAACAAACGTCATCAGCGTCATCGGCGACGTGCCGGTCACCTCCATCACAAAAGGAAGCAGCACCCACATCACGCTGACCGGGCCGGGCCGCCTCCTCGTCGGAACGGGCGGCATCTCCCAGCCGGAAGCAGGCGAAAACCGGATTCTTCAAATCGATTGCGATGTCATTCTCACCGAAAAACAAACCTGGAGAACCATGTGGAGTTCCCCTTCCGTTATCCGGGTAAACGGAAACATTTCCGATGAAGGACAAAATCTGGATCTGGATTTTGGGCTGATGGAAAACGGACAAGGGGGACTCTTCGAATTGCTCGGTGACAATGCATGGGGAGGCGCTACCATCCTCTCCGGCTCGAATATCCAACTCCGCGTGCAATCGCCAAATGCCATCGGTGCCGGCCCCATCGTTTTCGATGGCGGCCAGCTCGAAATCCTGGCGGATTGCACTTTCACAAACGACCTTGTCGTCACGGAAAACTCGAGCTTGGCCTACCGCAAGGCCATCGCATACGCCCAAGGCAATCTCACCTTCTCCGGAAACATGTCCGGAAACGGCTTGCTCAAATCAATGGGTACGCCTGTTAATGGACATGTCCTCACTTTAGACGGAAACAACGCGGCCTTTGAAGGGCGTGTCGATAATTCAACCGGAAAAATAGTTTTTGCCGCTCCGGATGCCGGTAGCGCAAAAGCCGTTTGGGTCGTCAACGATCAGGGGATTCTGCTGGATTTTCCCGGCGGCGAAATCCATTTCGGCAACTTGATCGCCGATCAGGGATGGATCAATTTCAGCACATCCGGCAAAACAAATGCCTTTTCCCTTGTCATCGGCGAACGGAATGAAGACGGTGTATACGCAGGGATGATCCAAGCCGGAAAAGGAGATACGCTGACCCTCGTCAAAGAAGGAACGGGAACCTATACGCTGAATCGCACGCAGAACAACTACAACGGCGGAACTATCATCCGCAAAGGCGTATTGGAGGCCATCCAAATCAATAACGACTGGGCCGTTTCCTCCGTCGGCAGTATAGGAGACGTGACGCTCGACGGCGGAATCTTCCGGTATATCGGTCCGGGTAACAGTACGTCAACTCGCAAGATTCGCTTGGCTTCGAATGGCGGCCGTTTGGAATCTTGCGGCGAGCTTCCCGTCGTTTTCTCGGCTAAAACGCTGGCCTTCCCCACAACCGACATTCCCGGCTCCCGTACGCTGGAACTCGGCGGCACCAACACCCTCGACAACACGTTCGCATGCCAGCTCGTGGACGCCGCAGACGGGAGCGTGAACCTGGCAAAGGTCGGTTCCGGCGTCTGGCATCTTTCAGGCACAAAGCATACGTTCACAGGTGAAGTTTCCGTTCGCGAAGGAACGCTCTTCGTTGATACGGAACTGACGACTCCCGCTGTTGTCGATGTCTGCGAAAATGGACGACTCTCCGGCTCCGGTACCATTTCCGTTCCGCTGACATTCAGCCGGGGAGGCAGCTTCCATGCCACCTCAAACGAGGTGCTCCATGTCGCCGGTGCACTCACATTCGCTGCAAATGGCGGCGCCGCCTTCACGCTCGATGACCCCGGTACGCCTCCCGGATTCCTTGAAGTCGCCGACGGAGCTCCCGCCCCGATTGTGGAAGACTTCATGGTCGGAGAACTTTCCCTCGAAACGATTGCGGCCATCAAGGTCGGATGCGTCCTTCCCGTTGTCCGCAACCTGTCGGGCAAACCAATCGAGAGACTTGCCTCCGCTCCCCAAGAAAACGGCATCGTCCGGATGTTGGATCAATCGGCGTCCCTTCGAATCCGCTACAATGGTTCCATCGATGCAAACGGCATCGCCCAAACCTCCGGCGGAAACGATATCGTTCTCTCCTTCCACTACGAAAACATGCCTACGCTGCTTCTGTTCTACTGATTTGCACGCTCCGCCATCCCATGAAACACCCAATCCTAGTCACATGGCTGCTTGCCGGCGCGTTCCTTGCCGCTTCTTGCGCCGAACCGGTCCGGCTGATGCTGGAATCGAAAAACCAAACGGGATGCGAGAGCGCTTGGAGCTGGTACTGGGGTTCCGGCTCATCCGCAAAGGTCGAAGCCGCCAATCCGTATTCTCGCCTCAGCTACTCTTTCGGCAGCAATGCCGCTAATTTCACGTTGCGCTCCGGAATTGATATTCCGTCCGGAACCGAAAGCATTTGCCTCCGCATAAAGGGCGATGGAAAAGGTCATGCCCTCTTCGCCCGGATCATCGACCGGACGGGGCAGACTTTCCTCTATCCCCTTGAACGGAACCTCGATTGGACGGACTGGCGAACGCTTGAATTCCCCATCGGCGGATGGGCGGACAAGTGGTCCGGAAACGGCGATGCCGTTATTGATCTGCCGGCCACGCTCGCTCTCCAAATGAACGCTTCCGCTCCCGGCGACGGCGAACTTCTGTTGGATGGCATCCGGGCGACCGTCCGCCTGACGGACGCCAACCGCACAAGCGTTCGCTGTCCCGCCAACTTGTTCGGCTCAATCGCATACGGCACGAAAGCCCCGATCCGCATCAATCTGGAGGCAAAAGACCTCGGCAATCGCGGCGGTTCCCTGGAGGCTCATTTCTCCGTCTTCGGCCAAAACGGCATGCAACTCACCAACGAGGTCTGCCGACTGGAGCTGCCAGACGGCAAACCGCTCCTCCACAGCTGGGAACTTCCCTTCCCCTTCGGGTTTTACACGGTGAAGATTGTCCTTCGCCGGAATGGTCTTGAAATCTACCGCACAACCACAACCGCTGCACGAGTTCCCGAACAACCGCTACGCCCTGCATCCGAGCCGAATCCGTTCGGCATGAACCTCTCTTTGACGACCCGGCATGCCGCCGACACCCGCGCAGCAGGTGCCGCAGCCGCCGTAGCCGCCGGCGTCGGCTGGACGCGCGAGGAATTTTCTTGGGATCGGATCGAACCCTCTCCCGGTGTTTTTCGCTGGGACGAAACAGATGCGGCCGTCTCCGTAGCGGAACGCCACGGACTCAAGGTTCTCGGTCTTCTCGCGTATAGCGCCCGCTGGGCCCGTATCGACCCGAATCAGACGACTTCCCCGCCACGCAATCCGGAACAATATGCCCGTTTCGTCGCAGCCGTCGTCAACCGCTACAAGGGACGGGTCTCCAACTGGGAATTTTGGAACGAACCGGATAGCCCCGTCTTCTGGCCGCCGAAACCCGATGCCGCCGCCTACGCCAAACTGCTCGATGCCGCCTATCGCGCCGCAAAAACCGCAGACCCGTCTTGCACCATCCTGAATGCCGGCCTGCTCATCGGCATGAACCATCGCGGCTATTGGGACTATCTGGATCAATGGGCGCAGGCGGGCGGCTCCCGTTCCGTCGATGCGTTTGCATGGCATGCCTACTGCGATCCCCAATCGCCCGAACAAGGCGGATACCCGTCTATCCAACGGGAACTGCGCCGCCGCCTGGAGGCCGCCGGCCTCGGCAAGACGCCTCTCTGGCTGACCGAACAAGGTTGGGCTACGAT
>JBJEVW010000121.1:0-3681 GCA_051884735.1 Kiritimatiellia bacterium
AAGGCGTTGACCCGGGCCCGGAAGAATTTACCCCGAAAAACCGGGATAAGGGTGCAGTTTTCGGGCGATAAGTGGCGAGCCGCCACGGGCGCGTGTGGCGAGCCGCCACGGGCGCGTGTGCGGCGGCTTCCGCACGGGGGAGGTGGGTGTGTGTGGGGGAGGAGGAGGTCAAAGAGACGGTTGCGGAATCCAGGTGGTTGAGGCGATGATGTGATCGGTACCATTGGAAGAGGAAACGCGGTGGAGATAAGTTCCCGGTCCGGTTTCATGGAGGAAGCACGAAACGGTTTCGCCGAAGAGCGTTTCGGTCCGGAAGTTGATTTCGAAATCGCGGATTTGATGGGTTTGCAAGAGGTTTTGTGGCATATCCTCAAGCATCCAAGAGACGTAGAAGACGTTGTTGACGTGGCCGTTGGGGTCGATATTGCCATGCAGGACCCGATAATGTCCGACGGGGTTTTCACCTGGGGTGTCGGGGTAGCGCAGGCGCGAGAACAGTTCGGATTCGGGGAAAAGATCCTGGTGTGGCGTATCGAAAGAGGAGACCTCGGCGGGAATCCGGACGGGGCGGCGCGTGCGGGGATCGAGCATCATCCAGCGGGAGACGCCGCACCCGCAAGGGCTTCCATCGGCGAAAGTGATGACAAAATCGCGCAAGGCAAACAGGCCGCGTACGCCGTAAGGATGAGTATCGATGCGGATTTCTTCGTGCGCCTTCGGGTAGCGCGTCATCCGGACATGCAGTTGGGCGAGCACCCAAGCGCCGCGGGTGCCATCGGCGGGGTCGATCACGGGAAAATCGAAGCCACATTCGGCTGCATGGACGGATGCCGTTTCCTGCAAGAGATTGAGCAATTGCGGAAAAGCGAGGATACCGCTTGGCGTACATTCATAAATCCGGATTTTGTAGGGATAGAGCATGGGAAAACCTGTTGTTTATTTGTTTTCTGCGACAATCTGGTTTACGGGAAGATGGTTTGCATGTTGCAGGCGGAGGGCGAGGGCGGTTTGGCGCTGAAGCGGATCGGTGGTCCGGATGGCGGTTGAGATCGCCTTTGGGTCGCCGACGATGCAAACGAGTTTTTTGCCGCGGGTGATGGCGGTGTAGAGGAGATTGCGTTGGAGCAAGGTATAGGCGTGATAGGACATGACCACGACGACGGCGGGGTATTCGGAACCTTGCGACTTGTGGATTGTCGTTGCGTACGCGAGATCGAGGTCGGCGAGTTCTGCGGCGGAGTATGCGATTACGCGATCATCGAATGCGATGGAGAGGGTTTGGGAGCGGAGGTCGATGTCCTGGATGAAACCGACATCGCCGTTGAAGACGTTTTTGTCGTAATCGTTGCGCCGTTGCATCACGCGATCGCCCCGCCGGTATTCGTGGATCCCGTAGCGGATGCCGGAGCGGACGGGATTGAGTTTCGCCTGAAGGATATCGTTGTACGTATCGATCCCGATGGCGCCTTGCCGCATTGGGGAGAGGAGTTGGATGTCTTTTTGCGGATCGAGGTTGAATTTGCGCGGAATGCGGTCGCAGATGATCCGCATGACCGAATCGGCGATTTGTTCCGGTTTGTCGCAAGGGACGAAAAAGAAATCCTGGAATGGCGGTTCGCCGGGAGGCGGGGAAATGAAGGGCAATCCGCGGTTGACGCGGTGGGCATTTTGCACGATGCCGGAATCCTGTTTCTGGCGGAAGATTTCGTCCAGGCGCGTCACGGGTACCGTTCCGGAATCGATGATATCGCGGAGGACGTTACCGGGGCCGACGGAAGGAAGCTGATCGACATCGCCGACGATTACGAGCGTAGACGTCGGCGGAATTGCGGCAAGCAGGTAAGCGGCCAGTTCGATATCGAGCATGGAGCTTTCGTCGATTACGAACGTATCGGCCCGGACGGGGTTTTCGGCGTCAAAGGTGAAGCGGCGCTCGTTGGGGAGGTATTTGAGCAGGCGGTGGACGGTCTGCGCTTCGAGTCCGGTCGATTCGGAGAGGCGATGGGCAGCTCTACCCGTAGGTGCGAGGAGGCGAATGGAGCGGCCTTTTGCGCCCCAGATCAAGCAGAGCGCGCGAACGATGGTGGTTTTGCCGACGCCGGGACCGCCCGTGATGACGGAGACCTTGTTGGTCAGGGCCATGGAGACCGCTTGGCTTTGGAGGGGCGCCAGGCGGAAAGAGAGTTTTCCGGCGACCCAATCGATAGCGGCATCGGACTTGATGGCAGGGAAGGGGGTGCGCGTATCGACGAGGGCGATGAGGCGAGCCGCCACGGAGCGTTCGGCGCGGTGGAGGTAATTCAGGTAGATTCGGCCGCCGTCATCGACGAGGTGGTTGTCGGCGAGTTCTCCGGCAAGCGCCTCCTGGATGATTGACATCTCGATGGACAGTTTTTCGGCGGCTTGAAGGAGCAGGTTTTGCGTTTCGCAGAAGCAGTGACCCTCGTTGGCGAGTTCCTGGAGCGTATAGTGGATGCCGGCCCGTGCGCGATAGGGGGAGTTTTTGGAAATGCCGAGTTTTCCGGCGATTTCGTCGGCCTTGCGGAATCCGATTCCATCGACATCGACACAAAGCTGGTACGGATTGTGTTTGACGCGGGCGATCGTGTGTTCCCCGTAGCGCTTGTAGATTTTGGTGGACATGGCGGTCGAGATGCCGTGTCCCTGCAGGAAGAGCATGATTTCGCGGGTATCCTCGTTTTCGGTAAAAGCCTTTTTCAGTTGGCGGGCGCGGGTTTTTCCGATACCGGGAACCTCGGCGAGGCGTCCGGACTCCTTTTCGAGAATCCGCAATGTATCGGCACCGAAATGATCGACAATCCGTTTGGCGAAATTCGGTCCGATTCCCTTGAAGATTCCGCTGGAAAGGTAATGGATGATGCCCTCGTCGGACGTCGGTTCGATGCAGGAGATGGAAGATGCCTCGAATTGGAGGCCATGGACAGGGTGGCGCATCCAGCGTCCGGTGCAGCGGATGGTTTCGCCGGGCCATGCCACTGGGCAAGACCCCTTGATGACGACCACCTGCTGACCGTATGCGGAGACCTCTTCGAGGGCGACCTTTGCGATCAGAAAACCGTTTTGTTCGTTGTGGTGGAGAACGGATTGGATAGTTCCCTTGAGGGTTTCGGCGTTTGGATCGCGATTTGTCTGTCCGGTTGCGTTCATCGTTCCGGCTCCTGTTCCGCGTCTGCCTCTTGGGCGCCGAGGATGGATTTGAGAAGAGCCGGATCGATTTTCACGAAAAGTCCCCGTTGGCCGCCGTTGATGCAGATCCAATCCAAAGCAAAAATGGAAGCTTGCGCGTAGATGGGGACGCGTTTGCGGAATCCAAAGGGGGAGGTTCCTCCGCAGTGGTAGCCGCTATGGCGTTCGGCTTCGGGGACGGGGCAGAGTTCGACGGATTTTTCGCCGAGAAAGCGCGCCAGTTTTTTGGTCGATATTTCGCGATCGCCGTGCATCAGCATGATGAACGGCTTTCCGGCGGCGGTTTTGAGTACGATGGTCTTGATGATGCAATGTTCATCGATTCCCAGTTCACGCGCGGCTTGAGCCGTACCGCCATGGTCGACGTATTTGTACTGCTGTGCGAGGAAATCGGCTTTTGCGGCCTTCAGCTGCCGCAAAGCGGGTGTCATGGGAATATCGGGCATTTTTGAAAAGCTATTCGAGGCGGAGGAT
>JBJEVW010000122.1:0-3681 GCA_051884735.1 Kiritimatiellia bacterium
AAGTATTTCTGCGAGACGGAAAGCGTCATTCAAATCGCCGCGCCGGACAAAATATAGCGTTGAGACGATGGCAATGCGGTTTTCCCAGAGCGATTGCCGACCGGCAAGATCGTAGAGGACACTCCTCGGCTTGTTCTCGAGAAACCGCCCGACAAGTGTCGGAGCCGAGAGATCGACCAAATCCCAGTTGTTGATACGAGCTGATGAAGCAGCGGCCAAATAGCGGGCATGGATTGAGGCACGTTGCGATTCGCCTGTGCGCAGGAAACGGTTGCACATCAGGAAAAGAGCGCATTCGCGCGCTTCGTGCCATGGGGAGGCGAGGAGCGCGTTCTCCGTAGCTGCGGAAGCATCCGCATGACGTTTGGCGACTGCGCGTATCTGCGGCACCATAACCCCAAGGAAATGGTCCCCCTCTCCGTATTCGCCTGGTCCGGATTTGAAAAAGCGTGCCAGAACGGCGCGTTTCTCATCGGAAGAGGCTTTGCGGAGTTCGGCCAATATTGCGTTTGTTGCGTTCATTGTCGCCGGCAGTCATTTCGAGGTTGTTTCGGCAATGCATTGGAACCTATTTCAGTAAAAAGGGAGGATAGGCGTCAAGATCGCCGCGGAGATGCCTCGCAAGCAGAAGGGCTTGGATGTAAGGCAACAGACCAATCTCGACCTTTTCTTCCAAAAACGGGTGAACGATGGTCTCTTTCTTTCGTTGTTGCCATGCGAGGAGAATTGTCTTGCGGGCATCCTCTCGCATTTCGACCGCGCCGGATTCGGATGTACGGAAATCCTTTTGTCCGATTTGCTGGCGATTGACAAGAGAAAGTGCCGCACGATCGGCAAGCGGCGAGCGAAATTCCTCCATCAAGTCGAGCGCAAGGCTATCGCGACCCGGTCGCATTGCATGGAGAAATCCGATTTGCGGATCGAGTCCAACGCTCTCCAATGCACCGGTGCAATCGTGCGCGAGTAGCGTATAGTGGAAGGAGAGCAGTGCGTTCATCGGATCGAGCGGCGGTCGGCGGTTTCGGTTGCTGATTGAAAACACGTCCCGTTGTGCGACTAACAGGGAGTTGAACGATCCGAAGTAACAAGCCGCCGCTTCGCCCTCCACGCCGCGAACGGCATGGACGTCTCCAGCGTGCTTCAAATTGCCGATATGAGCCGCGAGGGCAATGACCGCTTTGGAGCAAGATTCATTTTCGCCATGGTCGCGGAGACGTCGTTGGAGAATGTTCCGGGCATTGAGAATTTTTCCGGCGACGAACGATGCGGCGAGATCGCGCGCACGGGAAGGATCGTCGGTCGCGTGCATTTGTGCGGAACGTAACAGAACATTCCCCGAAACGGGACCGGCGACACGGGCGAGAAATCGTCCATGTTCCGAGAGAAAACTGACATGGACGCCCCGCTCGCCGCAAAGACCGAGCAAAAACGGACTGCACAGGACGTTGCCGAAACAGACGATTCCGGAAAGCGTATGAATCGGAATCCGGGCGACGACAGTGCGTTCCCGTTCGACGACAATGGTTTCTCCTTCTTGTCGTAGATAGGTTCCTTGCGACTGGACATAAAGCGTGTTAAGCAGTTTCTTCATCAATCGACTCCGTGGAAGACGAACTTCGAACCTTCAAACCGGCAATTCGTTTTCGAATGAATGCAAGTTGTCATCATATCCTCTTGCGATTGGCTGCGAACTAGGCGATCGATTTCATGTCCGGAAAAATTGCCGTCGTGCAATCGAAACAGTTGAGGCACCTTTTTCCAGACGAACCAGGAAATGGGAGAAGAGGTCATGTCCAAGAATTCCTTGCGCACCTCCCATCGTCAAAGTCATTTGAAGCATTGGCGGAAGCCGTCCGAATTTTCCCGTCATCGGAAAGCCGGCGATTTCGAATCGAACGCTCGAGAGGTCAACGCTGAATCGTCCAAGGCCTGGGTAGAAGTCTTGCAGCGTTTCCTCGACGCCGTACGCCTCCAACAGAGGAGGGGCCAAGTAGGAGATTTTTGCACCCGTATCAATAAAAACTTTGACAAAATGTTCGTTGAGTTTGAGCGATGCCATGGGAATTCCCATGAAACTGTTTTCTCCGATGATGCTGAACCCCTCATCGGGTATGGGGCATTCATCGACAAACATCTCCTCGCCGGCGAAAACGATTGAATGTTGTGAAAGAATATCCATTCCGATCAAACCATCAAGGGCAATTCCAACCAAGTCTGACAAGTCTTCGGCGTCCACCATTCCCATCAGGACCTTGGGCACATTTTCGTTTCGTCCGCAAAATATCAAACTTCCGGTGCGGGAGAAGCTTTCAAGCGAACCCGTGTCGATGAGGAAATCCCCATCCGCCAGGTTTGCGATAATGTGACCGTCGAACAATTTTAGATCGCATTTCATTTTCTCTTCAGAGTTTTTGCCAAAAGTCTCTGCGTTTTTCATCGCGTTTGGACGCCGCGGCAACGATGTCGTATCGTGTGTTCGGAAGGTCCGCGCACCCAGAGCAAAGAGGATTCTGTCGAGACAAGCCGGAACAGCATCCGCGTCATCGACGTACGATTGAAAAACACATCCCATGCAACTGTATGCTTTGCCGGACGATTTGCATCGGGAGCACTTGCGCTCGACGAGTTCCCTGATCGCTTCAACATGGTCGATCATTTCATTGTTTTCGGCAATTTCGCGGTCTTCGGTTTTCATGTCAATATCATTTGGTTGCAGATTCGTTTTCGGTTGCGGAAATCAAGTAAGAAGGCGGGATTCGTAGACTTTTAGAAAGAACGAACCGCCGCAAAGAGGACGTCCGCCGAATGTTTCGATGCAAAAAAGCGAAACCGGCATTCTCATCGGCCAAGCGCCATTCGTTATTGCAGTAGCGGCAAACCCGGCGCATTCTCTTTCGACAAGCGCACCGTCATTGGACGGGGTAGAGACATCAATCCGATGATAGAACGTATCTCCACCTGTTTTTGCAATGATGTTTGGAAATTCCTTGTGCCCGCTTTTGAAAATTCCGGTTATATCCGCTTCAGCTTCTTGAAACAAAGTCGCCACACATTCCGTTGCGAAAGCGATTTGTTGGTTTGGCGTCATTGTTTTCCCGTTTTCTGTATCCATGCATTTGTGACGGAACGCCCTTGGCTCTCCGTTCGAGTCAAGGATTCCGCCTTTGGCAAATGTACGTTCGTATGTGAAAATATCAGGATCTGTCATATAAAGAGAGGAGATCTTCGAACCGTCAAAAGAAACGGTCAGCAGTGTTTTTGCGTCGCCTTGGGTCAGTTCCAGCGCATAGCAGAAATTTTGCGGCGCAAGTCCCTCGTAGAGAACGGCGATCCTGATTGCGGGCTTCGCCGCCGTTCTCCGGATTGTATTGAATTTTCCCGGAAGATAGTCGAGATAGCCCTTGCGGTCGAGATTCTGCGCTTTGACCCAGTATGAGCCATAAGAGAAATCCGGCGACAGGTGCGGTTCGAGAATAGACGCATCCAATGCCTCCCATGCCTTGCGCAGAGCAAGGAAAGCATTCCATTGAACCGTTTCCAAAGGACTTTGGAATGGTACGAACCTGTGCGGAGCAAAACACCAGTGTTTCACTTTTGAGACGGGAATCTTCCGCCCGTTTATTTCAATCCGTATCTCTTCAATTTAGGCCATAGGTATAGTCGTTTGGGGTGTTGCGGGAA
>JBJEVW010000123.1:0-3675 GCA_051884735.1 Kiritimatiellia bacterium
AAGACACTTGATCGAGCAAGCCGCACTTGACGCCTGCATACGTGTGCTCCGCTTTTTGACCAATCTTGGCGACTTCGAGTTTGGAAAGCGTGAGACCGAAAAGGCGGGCGATGGCGAGCGTGGCGCACGTTTCGAGAGCTGCGGAGGAAGAAAGTCCGGATCCGAGCGGAATATTGCCAAGGAAGGCGGCGTCAAAACCAAAGGGCGGAGTCTTGATTGAAGAAACTCCAGCAAGACAGCCCTTCACATAGTTCGCCCACATGCTCTCCTTTTCGGCAACGGGCCGATTGACATCAAAGACAACCTCTTCCATGATATCACCGGCCAGAAGGCGGACCTTATTATCCGCACGTTTCGATACGGCGAAAAAGGTTCCGTAGTTAATGGCGGCGGAAAGCACATAACCTTCATTGTAGTCGGTGTGATTTCCAAGAACTTCAATTCGACCCGGTGCGTAGGAGATGATTTCCGGCTCGCGGGCGAAATGTGCGGAGAACTTCGCGATGAGTTCGTTTTGAAGCGTTTGCATAGCGTTGGTGAAGGAGAAACGACTGGGGAAAGTGGAGAAGAAGGAAAGTGTCGCAGTGCGGGCTGCGATACTTTCCCGATCGTGTTAGCCGCGAATGACGGCAAGGATTTCGTCGCGGTGGGCGATCATGTCTTTTTCCGTTTTTGCCTCGAGATTAAGGCGGATCAGCGGCTCGGTATTGGAGCAACGGACATTGAACCACCAATCGGAAAACTCGACACTCAAGCCATCGAGTTCGAACATTTTGCCTTTTGTTCCGTAGGTTTCCTTAAGGGTAGCAAGAACCTTGTCGGCGTCTTCTTTGGATGCGAGTTTGGTGTTGATTTCGCCGGAAGCGAAGTAGCGGCGAATCGGGGCAATCAGTTCGGAGAGAGGTTTGTCGGAGCGGGAGACGATATTCGCAAGGCAAAGGACGGCGAGCGAAGAAGATTCGGCGGTGAAGTTTGCCTTGAAATAGTAGTGCCCGGAGAGTTCGCCGGCGAACAGAGCATCGTTTTCGCGCATTTGCTGTTTGATGAAGGCGTGTCCGACACGGCTCATCATTGGCTTTCCGCCATGCTCTTCAATCACTTCCTTGACGGCCCAAGAGGAGCGGAGGTCGTAGAAGATTGTGGCACCGGGATGGGCGCGGAGCATGTCTTCGGCAACGAGGGCGGTTATCATATCCATTGGAATGATTTCACCCTTTTCGTCAATGAACCCGGCACGGTCTGCATCGCCATCGAATGCGACACCGAAATCGTATCCGCCCTTGCGCACTTCGGCACGGATCGCGTCGAGCGTTTCATGTTTCAGCGGGTTGGCCTCGTGATTCGGGAATGTTCCATCGGGCTCGGCGAAGAGCGCGGAATAGGTGATAGGAAGCCCCTCAAAGACCTTGGCTTCCGTGGTTCCCATTCCGTTTGCAAAATCGCAGCAGATACGCAAGGGTCGGGCGATATCGGCATTCTTGCGGATGAAGTCGCAGTAGGCGGGGATTACGTTGGCGACGGAGATGGTTCCGGGTGTCGCTGCCTTGGGGGCATAAGCACCATCCTTGATAATCTTTTCGATATCGGCGATGCCGGTGGCGCCGGAGATCGGGACGGCGTTGGCGCGGCACAGTTTGAAGCCGTTGTATTCCTTTGGGTTGTGGGAAGCCGTAATCATGACGGAGGCGTCGCACCCGAGGGTGCCGTTTCCGAAGTAGGAGACGGGGGTTGAAACGAGTCCGAGATCGATGATATTAGCCCCCAGTTCGGTAGCGCCTTTGGCAAAGTTTTCAAAAAGGGGAATCGAAGTCGGGCGGATATCGTATCCGACTGCAATTTTTTTGCATCCAAGGAAGGTGACGAATGCGCGGCCGAGGTCGTATGCCACCTCTTCCGTCAGTTCTGTTCCGTAGATGCCGCGAATATCGTAAGCTTTAAAAATGCCAGCCATAAAATGAAAATAAGGTAAGCGATTGAATAAAAGTGCTATTATCCTACCAAATGAAAGGTTTCACGTAAAGCGATGATGCGAATTGACGTGGGTGCGGGATGGGGGGATGGTGCACGAAAAAGAACACAAAGACACATGAGCGGGATGGATAGGGACACAAGGTCCGGGAGGGTGGCGAGCCGCTACGGGCGAGTGGCGAGTGAGCGGGGAGGGTGTAGACAGGATTGACAGGATGGACAAGATTACTCCGGCGCGGGAAAGTCACAGAGGATGAACAGGATGGATTTTTTTGGGGGGCGGGATGGCACGGCGCGCACTGCGTCATGTAGCCTGAAGGAGGCGGCGGGGCGTGATATTCCGAAATGGATGATGGGTGCTGTAAAAAAAAAAAAACGAATCTCGCAGTCGATTGCGGAATTCGTTTTCAAAATGGCGGAGAGAGGGGGATTTGAACCCCCGGTACCAATAAACATGGTACGACGGTTTAGCAAACCGTTGCTTTCGGCCACTCAGCCATCTCTCCAAGTTGGTGCACAATTGTTTGGCAACGATGGCGCAAAGATACTATAAGGGGGGTATATTGTCAAGAGATAATTTGTCTGGACATTCCCCATTTTTATCCGAAATTGCCGAAGCGGCGATGATGGCATGGAAGAAAAAAACTCCGGGGTCTTGCGGATCCGTTGCGACAGATTCGCGACACGCAAGACGAGTCTCTTGATTTTCTTTTCCAGCTCCATCCAAAAGGATGCGAAATGGGCGGCACACAACATCAAGTCCGTCATGTTCTTGCGAAAGGAAGGGATTGAGAATGTTGATCTACAGGGCATCGGAATCGGCAAACGCCGTCAGGCGTGAGCAAATCCGTGTGTTTACAAAACTGGTGTGGCGAAAAGAAAAACAAACGGTTTTGTTCGGTCCTAACGGTCCTCACGGCATCGGAATCGGCAAACGCCGTCTCACGCTTATCCGGCAGCGATGCCCTCCCGCACGCCGAACTGAATTGGCGCGACACGCACGTACCCGTGCGAGGGAAAGGTTGTTTTCATGGCGTACAACATGAGGCAAATAGATGCCGATGTTGCAGCATTCCGGTTGAGGAAAGCCACATTTCTCCCACGGAAGAGCGAAAATACCGACTTTACTGGGGTTCCGCGCTCTCGCGAAAGCAAAAAATGTGGAATGTCCAATTGCAACACCCTTATCCCGGTTTTTGCTATGCGCTGTCACGGAAATCGAGATAAGCCGCAAGATCAGGCTTATTCCGGTTTTCGGGGAGGGATGATTCCGGAAATGAGATGCCCCCTTGTCAACAAAGGCTTCATTTATTTTCTCGGCTCGCCAAAATGCCGCAGACATTTCCAAGTGGCGAAACGAAAACTCGCGTATACGCAGATGCGCGGGTCGGCGGCGCGAGTCGGGAGGCCCGACAGCCGACCATCGCGCCGCAGGGTAATGCGCGTGCGCAATGGCGTGTGCGGAATGGCTTAGCCTCGCGAAGAGAATGTCGCGCAGAGAACGGAGTGGCGAGCCGCCACGGGCGATGAGAGCGGATTCCTTGCGCCCAGGTATTGGGAAAGAGAGGCGTATGCGGAGCCACCCCTAAAATCTTCGCGAGTCTTTGCGTGCGCAATAGCTCCGCGTTCTCTGCTTGCCCGTGTCGGCCCCTCACTCTCTGCGTGAAACAAATAAACCCGTGCGGTGTTCCTTTCGGGTGTTGATCG
>JBJEVW010000124.1:0-3658 GCA_051884735.1 Kiritimatiellia bacterium
TACGTCCCGGTCGAGCTTTTCAAAACCAAGTCCGATGATGGATTTCCGAATGTCCTTCGAGGCTTTCGGAACGATTTTGCCGACTTTGGTCAATCGATACATGTGCGTTGCCCTCCAAGAATGTCAAATACGCGAACATAATCTACGAGAAAGGTGTCCCCAATCGCCTCAAAGGCTTCCCGAGACGGCTGATGGCTACTGAGCCGATAGCCCATCACCTCCGTGCTGATTAGCAGAAACTCGCTATGCCCGGAAATGTCCTCGGCAATCTTTCCGTCTTCCTTTCCGTCAATATAGAAGGTGTAGCCGGTTTCGTCAAAGAGCAATCCGAAGCGATGGAAAACCGTCCGGTCGAGCTGTATTCCTCCGCCCGTATGATGATTTCGCATGTCCTGCCCGTATCCGCCGGCAAATACATTGTGAGGCACAATCTTCCCGGGCTCGAAACTTTCCATGATATCAATCTCCACCCCACTGTCCGCCGAATCGAGCGATGCCCCGATGATTGGCGATTGCATCCAAAACGCACTCCACCAGCCCGGTTTCTGCTGCAAACGGCACCGGCACTCGTAATAGCCGTATTTGTGGGTAAACAGACTGCGCTTGAGCTTCCCGATGTTCCATTGCAAATCGTCATTGCCGAATGTCGTCTTTTTGACCGGCTCGTCCATGAAGTTGTAGCCAGTCTGAAGCTGCGCACTGACCGGCCGCCCGTCTTCTTCCAAGAGCGTGAAAACGGCATGACTGCATCCATCGAGATGAACGCCTTTCTCGACCCAGGCCGGATGCCGCTTTCCCATCATCGAAGTGCGATAGTCCCATTTCGTCCGGTCAAGCGCATTCCCATCAAATTCATCGCTCCAGACAAGCGAAAAGTCCTTGCCTTCCGGCAAAAGACTGGGCTCATGCCCGTCGACTTCATATTTTTTCATTTTCTTTTCTCCAGAATCGCCGTAATATCTTGCACGGAATGTGGTTTTCAACTCCGAAAATAGAAGAAATCATCGAAACATTCTACATAGAATCTTATCCTTTTTTTAGTTTTTTTTATGGTTTCATTTTTCCATGGATGCCTGCGACTATCGTATTCTTCAATACGGACTGTTTGATTCCGCAATCAAGTTCCCGAATGTCGTCACAACCAACGATCGTCTGCTCGATTGCTTTGAAATCGAACTGTTTCCCTCCGATTGCCCCGGAATCGCCTATGTCAATGGCACCGCCCATCCGATGGTCAAGGGCTTGCTCATCTGCGGCAAACCGGGTCAATACCGGCACAGTCGTCTGAATTTCAAATGCTGCTACTTGCATATTCAGGTCGAAAACCGGGATCTGTATGAGCTCCTCCATGCCATTCCGGACGCCATGATGATGGCAGACGATGACGATCTGGCTTCCCTTTTTTGCAAAATGTCGGCGCAAAACGATGAAACGGTCCTTGATCGGTTGTTTCTGCAGAGCTGCGCGAATCGTATCCTCTTTTCCATCATCAAACGTTCGAAACATCCTGTCTCCGATTCGCCAATCCCCTCGATTCACGCAAAAGCCCTCTCCGCCGCAGAGAAATTCATCCAGTCGCACTATGCCGAAAAACTGTCTCTTTCCATGCTGGCGAAAAAAGCCTCGTTGAGCCCCGTCTATTTTCATAAACTGTTTACGGCTTCCTACGGCATGACACCCGCTGAATACGCCTTGAAGGTGCGAATGGCCGCCGCAAAACAACTCCTGATTGCCTCCGACGATTCCATGCTCGAAATCTCCGAAAAATGCGGATTTTCTTCCCAGTCGTACTTCACTTCCCGCTTTAAGGAGAAAACCGGTCTCTCTCCGTTGAAATTCAAAAAGAAAATGCTGAGTCAAATCGACTTGTAAACGCACCCGCTCCTTTCCCTGTTTTCTTCCATACAAAGTTTCCCATCATGAAAATCAAACTTGTTTCTTCTCTTGAAAAATGCTTCCTTGATGAGGATATCGACACAAAAGAGGATTACGTAAACGGCTCCTGCCTGAAAGATGAACTTTTCCGCTTTGGGATATGTTATGTCGCGAAAGAGCGGCACGCAACCGCTCGACCCGTTCTCCTGACCGTGAATTCGGACATTGCTACGCACATCGCCATCCGGGAAGTCCAACACGTGCCGGTGAAACTCCCCGTTTACAACACGGCGCCAAATGTCGACTACCTTCGTACCGCTCCCGGACTCTATCCGGATTTGCTGACCCCAATTAACGCCCATCACAGGCTTTTGGCCGGCAAGAACCTGGAATCGCTTTTGATCGAGGTGGATACAACGAAAATAGACAAGGCTGGTGTTTATCCAATCGAATTCGTTTTTTCGGATTTCCAGAACAAGACAATCATTGCTAGCGCCGTCTTTCACCTGGAAATCATCGATTGCGTTCTCCCGAAACAGAAACTGATCTATACGCAATGGTTTTACTGCGATTGCCTAATGGACTATTACGGAACAAAGGCATTCGACCAAAAGCATTGGAAAATCATCGAAAACTACGTGAAAACGGCAACCAAAAACGGAATCAACATGATCTTGACGCCGGTTTTCACACCACCCTTGGATACTTTCGTCGGCGGCGAACGATCAACAACCCAACTCGTCGACGTCTCGCTCCGCAAGGGAATCTACCATTTCCGGTTCGATAAACTCGGCAAATGGATCGATATCTGCCGACGGGCGGGAATCGAATATTTTGAAATCTCCCACTTCTTCACGCAGTGGGGAGCTGCGCACGCACCGAAAATCATGGCAGCCGTCGACGGAAAAGAAAAACGGATTTTCGGATGGGGAACCGATGCGTGCGGACCAGAATACACCGCCTTCTTGCGCATTTTCATCCCAAAACTTCTTGCCTATTTGCGGAAGCGGAAGATCGACCGGAAATGCTATTTTCATATTTCGGACGAACCCAATCTCAGCCAACTTTCTTCCTATACCACAGCTAAAAATGTTGTCGCGCCTTTACTCAAAGGCTATCCTATCATTGACGCCCTTTCGAATTACGAATTTTATGCGAATGGAACCGTTCAACATCCAATCCCGGCCATTAACCATGTTGATTCGTTTCTTGCGCATCATGTTCCAAATCTTTGGACCTATTATTGTTGCTGTCAGCACGACTGCGTATCGAACCGTTTTCTTTCGATGCCGTCTTACCGGAATCGAATCCTCGGCATTCAACTGTATAAATACGCTATCACAGGCTTTCTGCATTGGGGCTATAATTTCTACAATAGCCAATACTCCTACTATGCGATCAATCCGTTTGTCAGCACCGACGGAAATTACTTCGCACCGGCAGGAGACGCATTTTCGGTTTACCCTGCGCGTGACGGAACCGCGCTTGAATCGTTGAGACTGGTTGTATTTCACGATGCACTCCAGGATATGCGGGCATTGGAAAAATGCGAATCTCTTTATGGCAGAGCGTATGTCGAGAAGGTCATCGAAGAAGCCGGCGGAGAAAATCTCACCTTCAAAAAATATCCCAGAAATCAACGTTTCTTGTTGGATTTACGGCAAAAAATCAATCAGGCGATCAAATCCGCCTTATCGAAACAACCTACCTCTCCTCGCGTTTTCCGCCGCGGCTCCTAGGCCGCATATTGCCGTGGCGGCTCGCCATGGCCGCCGGGCCTCCC
>JBJEVW010000125.1:0-3636 GCA_051884735.1 Kiritimatiellia bacterium
AAAGCATCCCGAACCGCCGAGCAATCATCCCCGAAAGAACAAATCGACACATGCGACAGGACGCGCCGATGTCATTGGGAAATCTGTTCTATCCGGGTGCATGTACTTAGGCATTCACATCCAAAGCGGCAACGCCGGGAAGCGCCTTGCCTTCAAGGAACTCGAGCGAAGCGCCGCCACCGGTGGAAATGTGCGACATCTTGTCGGCGAGACCCGACTTCTTGACGGCCGAGACGGAATCGCCGCCGCCAATGACAGACGTACCGCCATTCGCCTTGACTTCGGCAACCGCCGCGCAGACACCAAAGGTACCCTTGGCGAAAGGTGCCATTTCAAAGCAGCCCATCGGACCATTCCAGACAACCGTCTTCGCAGACTTGGCCGCTTCCGCATAGAGCGCCGTGGTCTTCGGGCCGATATCAAGCCCCATCCAACCGTCGGGAATGCCGGCGTCCGTGTCGACTACCTGCGTGTTGGCGTCGGCGGCAAAATTGTCGGCCGCGACATTGTCGACCGGCAGAAGCAGCTTGACGCCACGATCCGCCGCAAGCTGGATCATGTCCTTGGCATAGCCAAGCTGATCGTCCTCGCAGAGAGACTTGCCGATCTTGTAGCCCTGCGCCTTCAAGAAGGTGTAGGCCATGCCGCCGCCGATGATGAGGGTGTCGACCTTGCCGAGAAGATTCTTCACGACGGCCAGCTTGTCGGAAACCTTGGCGCCGCCGAGAATGGCGCAGAACGGACGGACCGGATGCTCAACCGCATTGCCGAGGAACTGAATTTCCTTTTCCACGAGGAAGCCGGCAACGCAAGGAGCGCCCTTGGCCTTCATGTACTTGCAGATGGAAGCGGTCGAAGCATGATCGCGGTGAGCCGTGCCGAATGCATCGTTCACATAGACGTCGCCATACGTCGAAAGCTTCTCGGCCATCTTGGCCTTGGCAGCCTTGAGCTCGGCTTTCTTCGCGGCGACTTCCTCGTCGGTCATGCCTTCCTTTTTCTTGGCCTTGCCCTGTTCGGCCTTATAAAAACGGGTGTTCTCCAGCATCAGGACCTGCCCAGGCTGAAGCGCCGCGGCCTGTGCGTCCGCCGCCATGCAATCCTCGGCAAACTGAACATCGAGATTCAATTCCTTCGAAAGACGCTCGGCAACCGGCTTCAGAGAAAACTCGGCCTCATATCCCTTTTCGGCAGGACGGCCAAGGTGGCTCATGAGAACAAGCGAAGCACCCTGCCCGAGAATGTACTGGATGGAAGGAAGAGCCGCCTTGATGCGGGTGTCGTCCGAAATGACGCCGCCCTTGATCGGCACGTTGAAGTCAACGCGCATGACAACCTTCTTGCCCTTCAAATCAATGTCTTTGATCGTTTTGGTATTCATGGAAGTAATCCTGAAAAATCTGGTCGAATGGAAAAAGAAAGAATCCGGCCGTGTCCGGACATGCCGGCCGCCGGATTCGGAGCGCATTTTCCGGAGAAACCCCTCCGGAAAATGCACAATGGGGAAGAACCGAAACGTTACTTCGCGATGACGCGAACCATCTCGAGAACCTTGTTGGAATAACCCCACTCGTTGTCGTACCAAGCGCAGACCTTGACGAAGGTCTTGTCGAGCTGGATGCCGGCCTTCTCATCGAAGATGGAGGTCTTGGCGCAACCGCGGAAGTCCGTGGAAACGACAGCCTCGTTCGTGTAGCCGAGAACACCCTTGAGGCCGCCTTCGCAGACGCACTTCTCGGATGCAGCCTTCATCGCAGCGCAGATTTCCTCGTAGGAAGCTTCCTTCTCGAGCTCGGCCGTGAGGTCGACGAACGAAACATCGGAAGTCGGAACGCGGACGGACATGCCCGTAAGCTTGCCGTTGAGCTGGGGAAGAACCTTGCCGACAGCCTTGGCAGCACCCGTCGAGGACGGAATCATGTTCTCGAGAATGCCACGGCCACCGCGCCAATCCTTCTTGGAAGGTCCGTCAACCGTCTTCTGCGTGGCGGTGGCGGCGTGGATGGTGGTCATGAGACCGCGCTTGATGCCGAAGTTGTCGTTGAGGACCTTCGAAATCGGAGCAAGGCAGTTTGTGGTGCAGGAAGCGTTGGAGATGATGTCCTGGCCAGCGTAGGTCGTGTGGTTGACACCATAGACGAACATCGGAGTGGCATCCTTCGAAGGAGCGGACATGATGACCTTCTTGGCACCGGCCGTGATGTGGGCGCGAGCCTTTTCATCGGTGAGGAAGAGACCAGTGGACTCGACGACGACATCGGCGCCGACTTCATCCCACTTGAGCTGGGTCGGATCCTTCTCGGCCGTGAGGCGGATCTTCTTGCCGTCGACGGTCATGTAGTTGCCTTCGACCTGAATGTCATGATCGAAAATGCCGTGGACCGAGTCGTACTTCAGCATGTAAGCGAGATACTCGGGATCGAGAAGGTCGTTGATGCCGACGATTTCAATGTCATCCGCGAAATTCTCGACGGCGGCACGGAAAACCATACGGCCAATACGGCCGAAACCATTGATACCAACTTTGATAGCCATTTTTGTTACTCCAAATAGAGATAGGTG
Source organism: Kiritimatiellia bacterium (assembly GCA_051884735.1). Classification (GTDB taxonomy): domain Bacteria; phylum Verrucomicrobiota; class Kiritimatiellia; order RFP12; family UBA3636; genus JAEDLN01. The sequence continues at coordinate 2,563 of JBJEVW010000125.1, forward strand.
GATGTAAAACGGCGCGAAGTCTATCAAAAAACAGGCTGGAGGTCAAGACTTCATTCGCCCCCCCAAAAAAAGGTTCGGTCAAAGAAAGCGAAACCGGTCTTTGTACTCCTTTGTGGTGAAAACGCACCCCCGAACCGGCCGCCCCCCGCCCCAGCGTGGCGGTTCGCCTACACGCAATCAGTGACGATTTTACAAAAAGGGGGCGGATCGATCCGCCCCCCAACTGGCTGTCGGGTCTCCCGACACCGACGCTATGATTCGGAATGGTGCTTATTTGATGGGAATCTGGATGATGGAAAGCCACTTCTCGGGATCTTCCTGATTCCAGATTCCATCGACATACACTGTTCTCGGATGACCGGCGATTTCGTATCCCTGTTTCTCGAGATACTGGAATGCCGCGGTATACGACGCATAGAAACGGTCGTAGGGGCCGTAATGCTTCATGCACAACGCCTTGGGCACCTCGTCCAACTGCTTGAACTTGATGATGGCAGAATCCTCGCCCTTTTCCTCCACCTGTTCGCAGTATTCGATATCGATGTCGGTGGGCGTGTATTCCTTGTTGTGCTCGATGGTGAAGCAATATCCGGCCGGCGAGCATTTGCACCCCAACCGGTGCATTTCGGGTCCGATGACATTGACGCATAGCGCACCCAAGTCGCTATATTGCTTGATCACGGTGCGGTGCGAAGCCACGATGATGGCAGGCAAAGCCTGAATTGAGAATTTTTCCATTGTCTTGATGTTGTTTTTCGAGTTCTTTCTGTCGATGAGTTGTTGCCGGCGCTTCAGCAGAATTTTAATTTGCCGGTTGCATTCCGCCAGTTTGGCGTCTAGCTGATGAATGGACGGTTCGTGGTATTCTTCGTCGTAGAGGTCTTTGATCTCCTCCAGCGAAAAACCCATTTCCTTCAGCCAGCGGATGGCATTCAGCCTCTGCATTTGCGCAATGGCGTAGTACCTGTAGCCCGTCCACGCATCGACTTCGGATGGAATCAACAGACCCATCTGTTCGTAGTGGCGCAGCGTCTTGACCGTCACCTGCATCAACTTGGAGAACTCTCCGATTTT
>JBJEVW010000126.1:0-15252 GCA_051884735.1 Kiritimatiellia bacterium
AAAAAGTCTCTCCTTTTCTTTTTGTCTGACGAAAATCATTTTTTGCCTGTATTTTTCAGGCAAAATTGAAATCCTGGAATAAATGATTCCGGATTTTCCCGGGATAAGGATGGATTCTCATTGAACCTTGATTGGGAACAGAGTGTCGTGGTATCATCAGCCGGATTCCGGGAACGGAGGAGTCGTTCCCGGCGTTTTCCGTCGATTCGCATTTCCACTCCAAGAGAATTGCTTCAGAAAGGGGAAGGAGTTCAATCGAATGAAAATGAAAATAGTCAGTCAAAGATCTATTGCGAAGATGTTGAAGACCGGCAAGCCCTTGGCGGGGCTTCTGGTCGGATTGTCCTATACGCTGGCAACCGCAGCTGAGCGCGAGATGCCCGGTCCCGCAGTTATGGGTGCACCAGAACCGATTGCGTCGGCAACCAACAAGGTTTCCGAGGCGTGCGGCGTTGCAGTCAGAAGCAAGATGCGGATTGGTTCGCCAGCGGCCACAATGGGATTGTATCCTTCTCCGGGATCCGTGACGTCCTATCGTGTTGCCGAAGGCGATACGCTCACGAAGATTGCGAAGAGGTTTGCGACAACCGTTGAAGAACTCAAACGGCTGAACGGTTTTGACGACGCGCGGGCGAATGCGCTGAAAGCGGGAGAAATGATCCGGGTTGCGCCTGATCCGAAGCCGAGACAACGTCCTTCGCGAAAGCCCGTGCAGAAAAAAGAGGAACCGGCGGTTCCGGACAATTCCGACAATGAGACGGATGGCCTCATCACCGACGGGGATGTCATCATGGGAGATTTTGATTGATCCGCTATCCGAGACACCTGACGCTTGAGCTGACGGCGAAGTGCAACTTTTGCTGTCCCTACTGCTATTGCGTTTGGCATGAGGTTCCGGCGCTGGGAGGCCCGGAGCTCGATACCGGGGGATGGTTGCGCGTCTTGGACAAATGCGCGGCCGACGGCGTGAAGGAGCTCCTTTTTACCGGAGGCGAGGTGTTGTTGCGAAAAGATCTTTTTGAGATTCTCGACACCGCACGGGCAATCCTGCCGGACGCCAAGTTCTCGCTCTTCACGAACGCGAGCCGGCTGACCGCACCGTTGATCGATTCGTTCAAGCAACGTCAAGTATCGCTAGCCACCTCGCTTCAAGGGTTGCGGACCTATGGGGCGATGACGGGGACGCGCCGCAAGTTCAACCGGCTTCTGTCAATCCTTGCAACGGCATCCGAACGCGAATGGCCGATGGCGGTTTCGATGACCATCACGAAGGCAAACCGCGACGAGGCGGCGGACATGTTTGTCGCGGCGGCTTTATCGGGAGCGAGCAGGATCCAGATCGGGGCGATGATGGCGGAAGGGCGGGGGCGCGAACATCTCGATCTCATGCTGACGCGCGCGGAGTGGGAGCTGGTGAAGGCATCGATCCGGGAATTGCCTGATGCGCGCGTTCCCTATTCGTTTTGCGAAGAATTCATCTGTGCGTGCCGCACCCAGCCGGAAGCCTTTCTCCGCAAATGGTCCGATTCCAATCATAAGCCTTGTCCCGCAGGACGCGCCTTCGGCGTTGTCGGTCCGAACGGAAAGTTTCGTGCGTGTCTTCATACCGTGGAAGAAATCGTAAACTGATTGGCGTCGGGGCAACTGCCGGAGGCCACAAAAGTCGAGGGTTTGTTTCACGCAGAGGTGGCGAGCCGCCACGGGCAGTGGTGAGCCGCCACGGGGCCGGGAGGCCCGGCGGCCAGTGGCGATGCGGCACGGGGCCGGGAGGCCCGGCGGCCAGTGGCGATGCGGCACGGGGCCGGGAGGCCCGGCGGCCAGTGGCGATGCGGCACGGGCAAAACAGAGGACGCAGAGCCATTGCGCACGCGAAGATGTACGAGATTTTTTTGGTTGGCTCCGCATGCGCTATCTCCCTCGACTCTTTGGGCGCGAAGTGCCCATTCTCATCGCCCGTGGCGGCTCGCCGTTTGGAAAAGACTGCGGCATTTTTGCAAGACGGAGAAAATAGATTGAGCCTTAACCGACAAGGGGGTGTCTCGTTTCAGAAATCTCCCTCCGAAAACCGGGATAAGGGTGAGAATCATGAATCGCCATCGCGTTCGGAGCCGGGAGCGATGGTGGTAATGAAATCAGCCGCCCCTCAGCAAACACAGCGTTTGCGGGAGGGCGGCGGTGCACCATGCCGGGCGGAAACGCAACGGAGCGGGGGATTTGCGTAGCATTGGACTTGGGCGTTTTGGCCGGAGGCCGATGCTTTCCGCCGATAAATGGGTTTCAAGACCAGAAACGATGCACGAAGCCACTTGATTTGCTTCAAACCAACATTTGTCACTTTTCAGGGTACTCTACACAAAGAAGTTTCTCAACTCGATGCGTTTCATACTCCATTATCGTGTCTCGGATCACCGACCGTTCCGATTTGTCATCGAGAATCAAAAAGACAGGATCGACGTCAAAGCGCATAACGCGACAAAATGAATCCTTGCTTGCCTTCACCTGCGGTTTCAATTTGTACAACTCTTTATGGTCATTTACTGGGAAAACGGCATCCAGAGAAGCTGAGAGTGTTTTCCCTTGCCGCAAGTAGAGAGACCATTTGAACTTTCCGTCATCCGTTCGTTCTGCTTCAGAAGAAACATAGCAGTCGGCATCTCCATCATTGTCCGCATCAAGATGTACGGCATAAACAGCTACTTTGTTTTTTTCACCGACACCCATCTTGACCTTCCGCCGATACTCCTCCACAAATGCGGCAAAATCGTCGGATTCAATCATTCCGCCGCCTCGCCGCAAGTCCCCTTTGGGCATTCGATATGGCGGCCGCCGTGTGAACGGGTTGTACGGCACATCCTTCGGCGGCTTAAAGTCGAATCCGAAATACCATTCAGGGTAAAGTCTCTCAATTCCGGCAACAGCATCCCTTTGAAAGAAGGTATCAACATCCGGCTGTATCTCACAGAGCATAAACTTGTTTTCCGGTATAAGCGTGAACATGCAATCAGGTGTCGGCCTAACCTCACGCCTGTCTCCATTTCCGCAATCTTCCTCAATGCCGGCATTCATACCCAATCCGACAACTGTATCTGGTTTATCTGTATACGACACCTTGTAGAAAGAATCAGAATGACATAGAAAATGGATATCCCCGGAAAAGAAAACCTGTGAGAACGTTTTGCCCACCCCTTTTTTCCATATTTTCCAGACAGAACCAGTCCTATCTTCCTCCTCAGATGGTGAGGCCGTCATCAGTTCATTCCTTCCGTCGCCATCCAAATCGACAAATATACAACGCACATACCATTCATGGTTTGGATAGAAATCTCTCCACCGAGAAGTGTCGAAACTCTCCTGCAGCAATTGACTGTGAAATGCCCATTTTCCATTGCAATCAGCACTAGCCAGTACAGGCATCAGTAAAAATGACACGAGCATGACCGCTTTGCGTTTCATTATTCCACCTCCGCAGAATTGGCGTCCTCGTAGACAACGGGGACATAGTTGTTGCTGTTTGTGTACAGTACCCAATTCGTTGTCACAGGATCGAAATGTATTGGAGTACTGTAGTTCTCTTGCCCCGGGAACGGCAATTGACGCGTTCCACGGGTGCCGTTGTACAATGTCATTATGGACCACTGGCGCGCCGATATTACCGTACCACCGACATTTGTCGTAACATGATCTGGCTCGAACCATCGAGTGGAAGGGTCATTCTGATACGCACTTCGATACATAGCCAATATCTGATTATACCTGTTTCTTTTTTGGCGAAGCGTCGCATTCATCGAGGCCACATTTGCATGCCAGTCATAGACCTCAGCCGTCGAGTCCCCGTTTCTGCCTTTGTCGATTTGTGCGATTCCCCATCCATAAGGTGCTCCCCAATTCGGCTTTTCTTTTTGCGCACCGGCGGCATTAAACTGGTTGTACACCCTGTTGCCGGAGTTCATGCTCTCATGCTTGGCGATCATCCATGCATAAGGCTGGAACTCCTCATCGACATTTGCCGTTATGTAGGACCGTGCCGTGGCGTCCGTCGGATTCTTCCCCCGAATTGAGAACGGGTATGATATTGCTGTGGCATCGCCGATACGAATGTCAATCGCACAGGCGCCACCAATGATTTCATTTTGCAGTCCAGAGGTGATGCCATACGCTTCCGATCCGGCAAGCGTCACCTGCGGCAATGTCCGATTGTCGATACCGTCAAATCTTTTGTCCGCTCGTTCCGTCGTCAGCGAACCGCTCCAAGTCACGTCAATCCATTGCGGCAGGTCCTTGAACTGCGCGGTCAGCCGCGGTGCCGCCGGTTCGGCGGTTATATAGGCGACACCGTTTGCCGGGATAAACGCCCGAAAATAGGAGGTCGCTGCATCGGTTGTGTCTGCCAGGCCTGTCGCGGTCGGCATATTGGATTGCACAACCTTAAGCGGGAAAAATCCGACAAGGACTGTCGTGGGCAGTTCTCCGTCGCTTACGTTTATTGCGTCAATGCTCACGTTGACAGAAAGATCGGTGTTTACGGGAGCCGCGTAAACAGCCTTGTCTTTCAGAACCACGGGGGAGAATTCATTTGCCATTTGGCCATTTTCACCAGCCGCATCCCAAGCCCCATCCTCGTTATTGACGTAGGCAAGACCCTCCATTGGGGTATTCCCTGCGGCTTGAATTGACCAAACAACCTTATCATTGAATTCGGAAGCTTTTCCAGTGTAAACCGGATATTCCTCGCTAAAGAGGAAAACCCCTATGAATGCCATCGTCCCTGCAGGGATCGTTACGGTTTCACTCACCTGTTTGGGGATGTTTTGGTCAAGGTCGCCGGTCACGGAAACCCACTTGACGGGAATCGTGTCCGCTCTGTCATTGGGATCGCTGCCTTGCTCGATTTCAACGCCATCGTCAAGACCATCGCCATCGGTATCCGGTTCACCAGGATTTGTGTCTGCCTTCGACTCTTCACCATTGGAAAGGCCATCGCCGTCAGGATCGGCGTCCGGATCGTTGTTGGGATTGGCGTCCGTCGAATTGTCCACGGAGGGATCAAAGCCGTCATGCCGGTATTCCCATCCATCGTTCATGCCATCGCCATCGGAATCGTCTGTGTCCGGATTGGTTAGAGACACGAAACGCTCAAACGCATCGGTTAGGCCGTCGCCATCAGTATCGGCACGGGTGCCAAGGTTGAAAAATACAGATTGACTGACCAAATTGGAAACGCCGCACCCGTAAATGATATTGGTATAGACGATGTTTTCATCGAGCGGAGACGCAACGAGATTCGTGATGATGTCACATGCGGCATCATGGACATGAGGAATGGTGTCCGGCCACGGGAGATCCGATATTGGAATCGAAAAAGATGCCGGTTTGTTCGTCGCGGGGTGCGAAGAGAGAAACGACCACGTCCGAGAGAGCAGATTCGTTTTTCCGTAGAGGTCGAGCATCTCGTCTGGAAGCGGATGGCTCTCCGGCCAGTCCGCCGTAAAGAAGAGCACGTCATTTGCGATGGATAGTGCGGTGAAGCAGAGGTTCGTGGAAAGCGGCACGCCACGGCGCGGGGCGCTGCGCCGTGGCGGCACGCGCATCGCCTCAAGCGCCGGCGTTGTCAGGCGCCACTCGCGCACAAGCCGGAAGGGAGAATAAAGGTCTTGCGCAGCAAGTTCAAGCGGGGACAAGAAGGGCGTAATCCAGTCCCGTGTAAGCGGCGTGTCCGGCACCACCGTCCAAAAGAGCAGGCCATCTGCGTCAATAAACTCGTAGCATCCCGTGACTTGAGAAATGCTCAAATAGACCGACTCTCCGACACGGGACTGAAATACCGTGGGCCAGGATTCATCGACAAAGACGAACGAATCGCCCTCTCGGGCTGGAGCTTCCATTCCGGGAAGAAATCGAGCACCTGCACCTTCCACCAGCCAGTTTTCCGTGGCGACAGCCATTTCCCATGGCGATGCGGGGCGTTGTGTTTGGGCGAAGACCGCCGTCTGTCCCGCGACAACCATTCCAAAAAGGAAGCGCGAAAATGTTCTCATATCGCGATTCTATCAGAATGGCAAAACAATCGACAATCATGAATCGTCCTCTCGGGCAGGTGGCAAGCCGCCACGGGGCCGGGAGGCCCGGCGGCCAGTGGCGATGCGGCACGGGGCGCGAGGAGGGGGGAATGGGGGATTAGTTCGCCCAATCGACGGAGTAGGTTTGGCCTTTTGCGGTATTGCCTTCGGGGGTCAGAACGCCGACGAAGGATACCTTCGATCCGGTATTTCCGGTTCCGTTGAGCATCGAAAAGACGAGAATATAGTTCCGGTATTCGGTTTTGTCCAAGCCATCGTAGCGGGGCGGGGTCTCGAAGAGTTTTCCGGTCAGGTCGGTCGAACGGCCGAGCCCGAACAGGACGAGGCGCGGGCAGACTCCCTTTGTGAAGTATTCATCCGGATCGCCCGTAAGCGAGTCGGACAGATCCTTTGTGAGATTGAAGGAAACGCCGAGGGAGCGATAGAGGTCGGCCGAGTTTTTTGGATTGAGGACGACGACGGGGGATCCGTTTGTGAGAATGGACGGGTAGAATGCGCTCATATCGGGGCGCATGCCGGGTCCGCCGTTGCGGAATTGGAGGTTGTTTTCGGTGGCAAAGCCGGTCTGCTGAATGAGTCCATTCGAACCATAGGCTTGTTTGGTGGAATAGTTGTGGAGAAGGACGCGGCTGAGTCCGGCCTCATTCAAGGCTTGCACCTCGGCGGTTTTCAAGTAGTAGACGCCGCATTTCGCGAGGAGGCTGCTGTTGATGCCCGTATTGTTTTTGCGGGCTTCTTCAAGCGTTGTCGTCGTGCCGGTCGTGACGCCAGAAGCGTTGTAGACGACGCCGACCTCTTTGATGCCGCAGTAGACGCCGGGGATTTCGCCGACATCGTTTTTGGTCCAATCGTAGGATCCTTCCGAGCCGGTCCAGGATCCGGAAGAAGAGACATCCAGGAGGGCTTCGGCATAATCGAACATGTTTTTGACGGAATCGGACGAAGCGATGGCGGTATTGATGGTTCGCTGGATATTCACGACGGAGGCGAGTCCGGCCTTTTTCGCGGCGTTCCGTTTGATATCGTTGAATTTGCCGACGGCGACGGTTGCGACGATGGCGAGGACGGCGACGACGAGGACCAGTTCGATCAGCGTAAAGCCTTTACGGTTCATGGCATTGTCAAGTTGTTGTGACGTCATGGTTGAAATTCCTTTCTAGAGCATGAAACGGCCTATCGCCGAAAAAAGTTCGCGCAAAACGGGGAAAAAAAGATTTGCGGGCGGTGCGGCGGTGCGGACGGGGGGGGCGGTGGCGGGGCTAGAAAGCGGCATTTTCCAGGGAAACGAGTCCGGCTTTTGCCTTGGCGAAAAAGTCGTCGGAAAGGGTTTGGAAGCCTTGGGTGGCGAGGCGGGCGCGGAGTTGCGGTTCCGGCGTTCCGGCCGCGATTGCGGAAGCGAGTTCCGAATCGGGTTCAAGGAGTTCGAAAAGGCCGATTCTGCCGATATGGCCGCGACCGGCGCAAGCGGGGCAGCCGACGGGACGGAAGACGGGAGTGCCGGCCCATTCCGGGTGTCGGAAGAGAGCGGCTTGCGCCTCGGTGACGGTGGCGGGCGAGTGGCAATGGGGGCAGAGGCGGCGAACCAGGCGCTGTGCGGTGCCGAGGCGGAGCGTTGCGGCGATCAGATGGGGAGAAAGCCCCATATCGGCGAGGCGCGTCACGGTTGCCACGGCATTGTTGGCATGCAGCGTCGAAAGGACAAGGTGTCCGGTCAGGGCTGCCTTGACGGCGGTATCGAGCGATTCGGCGTCCCGGATTTCACCGATCATGATGGCATCGGGGTCGTTCCGGAGGAGGGCGCGGAGCGCCTTTCTGAAATTCACTTTATCGCCGGAATCGACCTCGCATTGGGCGACACCCTCCATTTCGTATTCGACGGGGTCCTCGACCGTCAGAATATTCAAGGGCGCGTGGGCGAGCAGGTGTCGGATGGAGGCGTAGAGCGTTGTCGTTTTTCCGGATCCGGTGGGTCCGGTCAGGAGAACGAGACCGCAGGGGCGTTCGAGAACGCGTTCGAAAGTCGCCTGGTGTCCGGGTGACATGCCGAGCGATTGGAGCGAAAGGCGATCGCCTTCGGACGGCAAGAGACGCAAGGTTGCGCGTTCGCCGTGGCGGACGGGGAGGGTTGCGACGCGCACGTCGTAGGGGACGCTGGAGCGGCGCCAAACGAAAGCGCCGTCTTGCGGGGCGCGTTTTTCGGCGATGTCCAAGCCGGAGAGCACTTTGATGCGGCCGATCAGAGCGGCATGGACGGCGAGAGGGAGGGTGAGAAAATCTTCGAGGATGCCATCGACGCGAAAGCGCACGCGGACATTGTCCCGGGCGGGGTCGATATGCAGATCGGAGGCGTGGCGAAGGACGGCGCTGCGCAGGAGGTTTTCGACCAGGACGACGGCATCGTCGCCGATGGTGGCGGGGCGATTCTGGAGCGTATTCGGGTTCAAGTGCTCTCCGTAGACCGAACGCAGTTCGCGGCGCACGTCTTCTTTTGCGGCGGGGATGGCGGCGACTTGTTTTCCGGGGAAGGCCTTTTCGAGATCGGCGAGCAAGGCGGCGGGCGTTGCATCTGCGTTTCCGGCGAATGCGAAATAGAGAAATTCGGGCGTCTCGCAGATCGGGAGGGTGAGATGAAGCAAGGCGATGCGGCCGGGAAGTCGCAAGGCGACGCGCGGATCGATGCGGATGCGGCGGAAATCGAGCAGACCGTTTTCGCCCAAAAAAGGCGTGACGAGCGGACGGGAACTGGCTATCGGCATACGGAGAAAAGGGGGTAAAAATTAGCGCGCGGTGCGCAAGCGTTCGCGCAAGATTTCGCGATTATGGGTTTGAGCGAGGGCAATCTCGTCATCGACCAAACGGGCGGATACGAGGCGCACCAAATCCTGTTCAAGGGTCCTCATGCCGTTTTTCGTGCCGATTTCCATTGCGGAGTAGATTTGGGCGGAGCGGCCGGTCGCAATCAGGTTCGCAATAGCGGGCGTATTGAAGAGGAGTTCGCCGCAAGCGATCCGTTCCAAAGGCAATCCGGCGGCTGTCCGTTTCGGCAGGAGGCGCTGGGCGAAGATGCAGCGGAGAACGAGCGCGAGCTGGCGGCGCACGGCGTCTTGCTCATTGGAGGGAAAGACGGCGCACAGGCGTTCAATGGCGCCGACGCAGTCGCCGGCGTGCAGGGTTGTGAAGACGAGGTGGCCCGTTTCGGCGGCGGTGATGGCGGTCCGGATGGTCGGCAGATCGCGGATTTCGCCGACGAGGATCACATCGGGATCTTGGCGAAGGGCGGAAACGAGGGCGGTATGGAAATCGGGGGCGTCGCGACCGATTTGCCGTTGGTGGACGAGGGCGCGGCGGCTTTCATGGAGGTATTCGACGGGATCTTCGATCGTGATGACATGGCAATCGCGCGTGGCATTGATGGTATCGATAAGCGTTGCCAGCGTCGTCGATTTGCCGGAGCCTGTTGCGCCGGTGACGATCACCAGACCATACGGATAGCGCGTGCATTCCGCCAGTTCAGCGGGAAGGCCGAGCTCGCCGAGCGAGAGAAAGCGGTCGTTCAGGCGGCGCAATGCGATGGCGACGGAGCCGCGTTCGCGGAAGACGTTGAACCGGTAGCGTTTGCCGGACGGGGATGTAACGGCGCCGTCGGCGGAGCCGGACAAGCGGAAGCGCTCCACCGGGGAGACGCCCTCCGGGAGCGAAGTCGCGGCCAAGTACATCCCGATGGCTGCGACGAGGGAGGCGGAGAGCGGGGGGGCGCAGGATGCGGCGGGGCGCAAAGCACCCTGGATCCGGAAGCGTGCAGGTTCGTTGGGCGAGAGGTGGATATCGCTCGCCCCGCACTTTTCGCAATCGCCGAAAAGGATATGGAGGACGGAGACGGCTTCAGATGCGAGAGGTTCGGTCATAAAACAATCCTAATCTGCCAGACGGCGGCGGAGCTCCCGGCGCGCAGTTCCTCCCACGAAACGGCGATGACGGAGAGCTCGGGATAATCGGGTCCGCTCAAGAGGTTCAGGGCATCGAGAAGTCGGGGAAATTCCCCAACCAAAGAAAGCGACCATTCGGTTGCCCGGTTTGTTTGGTTTGACCGGAGGGATTCTTCGGCGATTTGGAGACCGGCCTGGCGAAACACATTCCGTGCGGCGGAGAGGGATAGTACGGGGGAGGCGGTGCGCATTCCGGGGGCGAAGGAGGAAGTGCGGTTTTGGGTGGACGCGTGGTTTTGGTGGCGGTCCTTTTCCGTTTGGAGGAAGAGATTGCGTTCCACGAGCCGTTCGAAGCCGCCGAGGGATTCGATTTCCGCTTGGGCTGCGGAGAGATGGGCGCGTTTCGGCGAAGCGAATCCGAACCAGAACAGGGCGGCGAGGAGGATAGCCGGAAGAATGCAAACGAACCAGCGGTCGGAGGATTTCAAGGTCATTGGCATATCAATTGAACTCCACTTCTGAAGAATCCGAAGCGGTGGCGGGGAAAATTTTCCGCACGGAATCGGGACCTTGCGCACGGAAGACGAAACGCCAAGGCGACTGTTCGCCGGCGATGCGGAGGTTTTCGGCGTGTTCCGGGGTAACCGTCCAACCGGTTTTAGCGGTTTGTTCCAGCAGTATGGCGGCACCGGACTCGTAGGCGGCGGCATCGGCGAAGAGAGCGGTCACGCGCACATCGTATGGACCGATTTCTTCGATATTCTGGATTTTTCCGCAATTGGAAAACACCTGATCGAAAAGCGCAAGCAAAGTCTTCCAGGCGGAATGGCGGAATGCCTGGAGAGCGGCTGCGCCGGATCCGATGGCGTCTTGGGGGGATGCGCGCCGGTTGGCGAGCGCGGTTTCGAGGGCGCGGTTTTCGCGAACCAGTTCGCGGGCTTTGAGGAGACGGGCATCCGTGGAGCGGACGGCGGAAGAAAGGCGGGCCCCGTAGACGATGGCGGCGAGGAGGGCGATGAGCAGCAGAGCGCCGCCGAAGCAAGCGGGAGTGCGCCAAGCGGAAACGCCGACATGCGGCCGGAGGAGCGGAAAAAGTCCGGCGGCCGCGGCAGCGGCGAGTTTGGCGGGGTCGTTGGCGTCATCGGCGGGGATGCCGCCGATTCCGCTGCAGATACAACGGGCGGCGGCGATTGCCCGAACGAATCCGGCCATGCCGGACTTGGAGAATTGGGCAATGGAGAAAGTTGTTTCGCCGTCGATGGTTTCGCCGCGCCGGAAGGCGGTCAGGGCGTCATCGGAGACGTAGCCGGAGAAAGGGGCGGCCTCGTAGGCGAGCGCCTGTTCGAGTTCGGCGGCGGAGAGCCCGGCAAGCTGCCGTGCGGGGAGGTGCAATGTCTGGGTGAAAACGTTTTCCGAAAGAATCACAATGCTTTCGCCGGGGCGAATACGGGAATCGTCTTTGCGGGAACGGAGAGAACGCAAGGCTTCCGCGAGGGCGTCCGGCGTGGCGGAGGAAGCGTGTTCGACCGGGACCTCCGAAACGCGAATACCGGTAGCGGTGGCGTGCGCCAAGGAATCCGCCGCATCGGGAGAATGGGCGCAAAGGATTCGGTCGGCATAAAGGAGCAGGACGGTCATAGGTCAGGTTTTCCGGGCTGTGAAGAAAGACGTCTTTTAGGGGAAACGCCGGAGAGGTGAATCGTGTTCGCCGATTCGGGGATTTTTTCTTGGGCGCGGATCAAGCGGATGGTGGCATCGAGGATTTCGGCGGGGGTATTGCCGACGGGATGCGGAAGGCGGCCGCGGAAGCGCAGCGGGAGACCTTCTCTGTAGAGGAAGAGATCGCCATCCCGGAAATGGATCCGGGAGATTCCGCGTTCGGCGCAAAGAATGGCGGCGAGTGTTGTTTTGTAGAGAAGCCGGAGGGGAGGCGGGGAGGTGCCGAAGCGGTCTTCGATTTCCTCGCGCAGGGCATCGAGTTCCGGTTCGGAGGCGCATTCGGCCAAGCGGCGATGGAAAAGGATCCGTTGGGAGTCCGAATCCATGTAGGCGTGGGGCAGATAGGCACCGGCGGGATCGTCGAGTTCCGCATCGAGGGATGCGGGGCTGAGCGAGAGGAAGGGAAAATCGGTTTCGACGTTGATGAGGAGGGGTGGTTTGACGCCCTTGAGTTGCGCAACGGCCCGGCGCAGGAGTTGGCAGTAGAGGGTGAAGCCGACGGCGGAGATGTGGCCGCTTTGTTCGGCGCCAAGCAGATTTCCGGCGCCGCGGATGGAGAGATCGCGCAAGGCGAGGGTGACGCCCGAGCCGAGGCGCGAAGCGGCTTCGAGCGCTTCGAGCCGTTCCTTTGCATCGGCCGTCAGCGTTTCCAAGGGCGGGGTCAGGAAGTAGGCGTAGGCCTGCACGGAACTGCGTCCGACGCGACCGCGCAGTTGGTAGAGATCGGAGATGCCGAACCAATCGGCGCGATCGACAAGGATGGTATTGGCGCGGGGAACATCGATGCCGTTCTCGACGATGGTCGTGGAAAGGAGGATGTCATAACGTCCGTTGGAAAACTCGCGCATGATGCCGCCGATTTCGCGGGAAGACATTTGACCATGGGCGGTGGCGATGCGCAGGTGCGGAAAGAGCCTGTGGAGCCGGGCGTAGACCAAGTCCAGCGTGACGACGCGGTTGTGCAGAAAAAAAACCTGACCCCCGCGCTCGATTTCGCGGAGAACGGCATTGGAAATGATCTGATCGTCATCCTGGGCGACGATTGTTTCGACGGCGACGCGCCCGGGGGGCGGGGTTCGCAGGAGGGAAAGGTCGCGCGCACCGGTGATACCGAGATAGAGCGTCCGGGGAATCGGGGTGGCGGAAAGGGTTAGGACATCGACCTGTTCGCAGACGGCTTTCAACCGTTCCTTTGCGAGGACGCCGAAGCGTTGTTCCTCATCGACGATTACGAGACCGAGATCCCGGAAGGAGATCTTTTCGCCGAGAATGCCATGGGTCCCAATGAGGATGTCCACGGCACCGGAAGCGGCCTTTTTTAGGAGTTTGGCGCGTTCTCCGGGGGCGGTGAAACGCGAATGCAGGCCGACCACGATCGGGTAGGGCGCGAGGCGGGCGCGAAAGTTTTCGTAGTGTTGTTGAGCGAGAACGGTTGTCGGAACGAGGACGGCAACTTGTTTCCCCTGCATGGCGGCGACGAATGCGGCCCGGAGGGCGATTTCGGTTTTTCCGTATCCGGCATCGCCGCAAATGAGCCGATCCATGGGATGCGGGCTTTGCAGGTCGGCATAGACTTGGCGAAGACAATCGATTTGTCCCGAGGTTTCGCGATAAGGAAAACTCGCCTCGAATTCCTCCAGATAGGGGGTGTAGGCATCGAAGGCGTGTCCCGGCATGGCTTTCCGGCGTGCCTGGCGTGCGAGCATTTCGAAGGCGAGCCGTTGCACCGACTGTTGCGCCGCCAGTTTTTCGTTGTTCCAGCGGCGTCCCGAAAGGGAATGGAGTTTGACGGGCATGTCGCTCACGCCAGAGTAGCGTGAGATAAGATTGGATTGCGTCAGCGGGACGAGAAGTCGGGCATTGTTGGCATATTCGAGCACGATGACTTCGCGGCGGCTTCCGGCAAATTCGATTGTTTTCGTTCCCCGGTAGCAACCGATTCCGTGTTCGAGATGGACGACGAGATCGCCTGGCGCGAAATGTTCAAAGATGCGGGCGGCCAGTGTTTCGGCGGGATCGTCGGCGAGCAGTTCGTCTGGAGGCGTGTCGTCATCCGGGAGGACGGGCACGGCGAGGCGTCCGCGGCGGATGCGCGATTGATCGGCGGCCCCATCGCGGAGAAGGCGCATGGTGGCATCGAAGCCGCTTTGGAGTTGTTTGCGGTAGCCGAAGAGGTCGAATTGCGAATAAAGGAAAAGTTTGCCGACGCCGCCGGAAGAGACGATTTGGAAACCGCCGGAAAGGGGAGCGTTGAGGACCTCGGCCTTCAAACCATCCGGAAGCTCGTTCCGGAGATGGGCGGCCATCCCGTCCGAATCCATGCAGAAGACGACCTTTGCACCATCGTTTTCCGGGTGCGAAAGGATACTCTCCATGAGATTGCGGCGGCGTGCCTCCAGAATTTCCGGTCCGGCATCGGAGAATTCCTCCTTACCGGCGAAGCCCTCGACGGAGCGGAAGGGCAACTCGCAGGAAGGGGTGTTTTTGGGCGGCTTTCCACCGAAGAAGTATTGGCGGATTGTTTCGCGCCGGTTCAATTCGTTTCCGATTGCGGGGAGCTGCCGTGACTGGGGGCATCCGCTTGTTTCCGCAAAGAGGGCGGCTTCCTGCGGGGTGTTGTCCCAGTCGAGCCAAAGGACGATTGTCTCTTCGGGGAGAAAGCGGTGGAGCAGGCAACCCGTCTTTTGGGGGAGCCGCATGGGCGGAATGAGCAGGCTTTCCAGCGGTTGATCCGAACGTTGCGTATCAGGAAGGAATGTCCGGAGCGATTCGATATCGTCGCCGAAGTATTCCACGCGCGAAGGGATGCCGGCGGATGCGGGCCACACATCGACAATTCCGCCCTTGACGGTATAGGTGCCGCGTTCGTAGACCTCCGGGACGCGGTGGAAACCGTTTTCTTCAAGCCAAGCGGCCAACGCTTCAGGACCTTCATCGGGGCCGAGCTTCAGGGAACGCGATAGGCGTTCGGTTTTGTGCGGATCCGGCGAAGGTTGCATCAAAGCCTGCACGCAAGTCGCCAGAAGCATGGGGACGGGCTTTTTTTCCGAGAGGAGGCGCAAGATGGAGAGACGGGCGGCGGCAGCTTCGTCATCGCGATCGCCGGAAAGCATGGGGAATACCCGCAAGTGGCCATGGTCGCCACAAAAGGCTTCGGCGTCGCCGATGAACCGATCGAGGGAGGCGGGGCCGGACGCAATGGCCAGGACGCACCCGTCGAACATCGGGTCGGTGTGAAACGCCTGAGACAAAGCGGCTCCGGCGCCTCCCGGCAAAGAAGGAGCCGCGAGCCGCATCCGGTCTGCAAAGGGTGCTGTCAACAAGGCCATCCATTCCGGGGAAAGGATGGGTTTGCGGGATTTTGACATAGCGGACAAGAGGGTATCAAAGTTCGGAGAGAACCGCAAAACAAAGTGCAAAAAAACACCCTTATCCCGGAAAAATTTGGGATCAATGATCGCAGATTTTCAATTTCGCTTGAAAATACTGGCAAAAAATGATTTTCGCCAGACAAAAAGAAAAGGAGAGAC
>JBJEVW010000127.1:0-11971 GCA_051884735.1 Kiritimatiellia bacterium
GTCCATGTTCTGGAGGAAATCCTGACAACATCCGACGAGGGCGATATACTCGTATTCCTGCCCGGAGAACGAGATATCCGCTCCTGCGCACAAGCCATTGACGCCCAAGCTTTCGCGAATGTCCTAACACTTCCGCTTCTCGCCAGTCTTCCTTCCGGCGAACAGCGCCGCGCCTTCGTCTGCGTTCGCGGAAAACGACGTGTCATTCTCTCTACGAATGTCGCGGAAACCTCCGTCACGATTCCCGGCATCCGTTTTGTCATCGACTCCGGTTTGGCGCGTATTTCCCGCTACAGCGCACGCGCTCACATCAAACGCCTGCAGATCGAACCAATCTCGCAAGCCTCAGCCGAACAGCGCAAAGGCCGTTGCGGCCGTCTCGGTCCCGGCATCTGCTACCGACTTTATTCAAAGGAGGATTTCGAGAAACGGGACGCCGCAACCGAGCCGGATATCCGCCGCACATCCCTCGCCGGAACCATTCTCTCCATGCTGGATTGGCATTTGGGCGATATCGAAACCTTTCCTTTTCTGCAACCGCCCGCCGCAACGGCAATTCGCGAGGGATACAAGGAATTGCTGGCCATCGGCGCGATTCGCGAAGAACAGGATAGCCGCACCGGGACCCGCTTCCGGCTGACCCAGCTCGGCCGCCGCATCGTAAAACTCCCGCTGGATCCGGCCCTCTCCCGTATGCTGTTCGAGGCGGACGCCCAAGGCTCCCTGCAAGACGCACTCGTCGTCGTTTCCGCCTTGGCGTGCGAAGATCCCCTGGTGCGCCCCGCCGAAAAGACCACGGAGGCCGCCGCCGCTCACGCCCTATTCCGCGACACGACTTCCGATTTCCTTAGCATCGTCAAACTCTGGCAGCACTATCACAACCCCGCCGCCCCCATGTCCCGCAGCACGATGCGACGCGATTGCGCGAAACATTTCGTCAGCTATCGAAAACTCTGCGAGTGGGAAGATATCCACCGTCAAATCACCGAAATCCTGCGCCGCGAACACCTGACGCTCGATTCCACCGTGGGTGGCGCAAACGGGCTCCATAAAGCCCTTCTCTCCGGTCTTCTCGCCAATATCGGAAAACTCGACCCGGAGGAACGAAACTACCGCGGAACAAATGGATCCCGTTTTTGGATCTTTCCCGGTTCGACCATCGCCAAAGCCAAAAAATCGCCCGAATGGATCGTCTGCGCGGAACGCGTGGAAACAAGCCGTCTCTTCGCCCGCCGTGTCGCGGGCATCAACCCGGACTGGATCGAACCCTTGGCACGGAATCTTGTGCGATACGCCTATCATGGCGAAAGCTGGGATCCTGTCGCCGGTTCGGCTCGGGCGCTCCGGAAGGCAATCCTCTATGGCTTGACCATCCAGGAAAATGTGCGCTGCGATATCTCCCGGATCAATCCCACGCTTGCACGCGATATTTTTATCCGCGACGGCCTCGTCGGCGGCGCTTTCCCCAAACCGGTTCCGCCCCTTGTCCAAAAAAACAACGACTTCATCGCCGCGCGTCTTGATGCCGTCCAAAAGGACCGCACCAGCTCCCCCGAACTGCTGGCCGATACGTTCTGCGCCTTCTTCGATGCCCATCTGCCAAAGGACTGCGTCAATGTCCCGGCCTTCCGGAATTGGCTCAAAACAGCTTCGCAAAAACAGCTGGATTCCCTCCGTCTCGACCTTGTGGAAAGCGTCGCCCCTGTCGAAACCAAATCCGGCGATTTTCCAGACGCCCTCCTTCTCGGCGATCATCGACTCTCCCTTTCCTACATCCACAAACCGGCCGCCGAGGACGACGGCATCACCTGCTCGTTGCACCCCGAAGAAATCCCCCTGCTCACCCTTTGGGATGCGACTCGACTCGTCCCTGGAGCCCTTCGCACCAAAATCCTTTTCCTCCTGCGAACGTTGCCGCACGGCACGCTCTCCATGCTGGCGTCAAAATGCAACGCCGTCCATCACGGCATCGATACGGAATGCGTGGCGACGGAAGTGCTCAAAAAACTCCCGCAAGAGGGTAAACTCCTCCCGACGCTTGTCCGTACGCTCAACGCCGAATTCGGTCTGTCGCTCGATCTCGGACACTGGGACGAACGCAACCTCCCCGCCGCCTTCCAAATGCGTTTTCGCGTCGTCTCCAATCGAGGAAAAGACCTGTTCATCTCGCGCTCTCTCGACGAAATTCTCGAATTTCACCAAGAATACAATCGCCTCGCACCAGGCGTCCTTCCTTCCCGCGATTCGTTCCGCTTTCCGCAAGCGCAGCATCATGCGTTTTCGGAAACGGCCTACCATCCATGCCCCGGTGATTCAATTCCCGCCCTTCCCGGCCGGATTCGAATCGGACGCCTGGGACGCGTCACGCTTTTTGCCTACCCTGCCCTCGTTCACGACTGCCAATCTCCCGCCTACGCCCACACCATTTTTGCACGGCTTTTTCCGACCCGGAAGGCCGCCTTGAATCACCACGTGACGGGTGCCGCGGCTTTTGCCATCGCCGCAAGCAATCTGCGCCCTCCCCAGAATGCCTCCCCCGCTCTCGTGCAAGCCATCGAACGGGCCGCTATCGAACGGGTCGGCATGCTCTGTCTGCCCGAAAAACCGATTGCCGTTTCCGCCGCCGTCCTCTCCGGAATGCGCGAGCTGGCCCGCAATCTGCGTACCCTTGCCGAACAAATCGATGCAGAAGCCGCCGACCTGCTTTCGTCCATCGATGAGGAAACAAACCTTCTTCCGGAATCGGTCGCCGATCTGGCAGAACAAATCGGCTGGTTGACGCCGCCACGCTATCTGGCGGAAACGCCCTCCATCCGCCTCGCAGAATATCCGCGCTACTTCCAAGCGATCCGGAAACGGATCGAACGGGCCCGTCTTCGCCCCTCCGACGACAAACGGCTCTTGCTGCCCATTCGCGAAACCTGGCAACGCTATGCCGGACGAATGGCCAATCCGCTCGATTTCCCGCCCTTCTGCCCGGAACGCATGGCGCAATATCGCTGGCTCGTCGAGGAATTCCGTGTTGCCGTTTTTGCACAAATCCTCGGCACCGCCGAACCTGTTTCGCGGCAACGCCTCGACCGTCTCTGGCAACAAGCTGCAACGCCGCCCCCGGAAGGCCCGTCCAACGCCTAGCTCCGCCCCCGCTTGAAATGGCCGAGGAGCCAAAATCCGCCTTGCACCGCACAATAGACGCCGGCTCCTATGCCGATTTGGAGCCCTAACGCCCAAAAGTTCGCCAGAATCCCTTTCGGCAAAAATGACGGCACGACCTCCCGCAAATGCGGGGCGACAACGAGCAGGACAATTCCCATCAAACCCGCCGCCACGACCGTCTGCCCCAACGGCTTTGCCAGCGGACGGAACGAGGGGAAAATGGAATCTCTCCGTGCCGTCAAAAACAACACGAGACCCGTAATGGCGGAGCATAGCACCGTGCTCCCGACAATGCCGACATGCCGCCAGTCCTCCGGCAAAAGATAAACCGCCAGGCAGTTGAACAGCACATTCACGAAAATCAGGGCAAGATTGATCTGCATCGGACGCTTGATGTCCTGCTGCGCATGGAACCACTGCGTCAGGATTTTCGTGAAACTGATAGACAAAATCCCGGGTGCGTAGCAAAGCAACGCGCGAGAAACTCGCACCGTCGCCGTCTCGTCAAACAATCGGCCTTCGTAAACCGCCCGCGTAAGGTCATTCGCCAACACCGCAATGCCAACCGCCGCCGGCAAGAGGATTTTCACCAAATCGGCAAGCGCCCGCAAAAACGTTTCCTGCGCCTCCTCGATCGCATGGCGCCCGAATGCGCCACTGAGCGTCGGCAACAGGACGGTCGTAAACGAGACGGCAAAGAGCCCCAGCGGCAGCTCCATCAGCCGATCGGCAAACGCAATGACGCCCGCCGCCCACGGCGTCGCCACTTGCGCGAGCAATTGGTCGATCGCTGCGCAAATCTGTGTGGCTCCCGCTCCAATCGCACCCTGAATCGTCTTGTTCACCACCCGCTTGGTCGCTCCGTCTCGCCATCCCCGGAACGACGGCCGCAAAACAATGCCGGTTCCATCCGCTTTTTTGGCGGCCCGTACACGATGGAGCACAAACGCCAACTGGACGATCCCGGCCGCCAAAATGGCGAATCCCAACAAATACACACGGCTCCGGACCGGAAGATCCGGCCAAAACGCCATGCCGCAAAGCGCGGCAATCCAAACGACATTGAGCAGACAGGGGGTGAAGGCCGCCGCTTTCCAGTGATTCAACGCATTCAAAATCCCCATGCCGTATGCCGCTCCGCAAATGAAGAGCGCATACGGCAACATCGTGAGAATCAGCCGGAGGGTATAGGCCATGCGTCCCGATACTTCCCGACATGCAAATACGCCGCCAACCGCCAAAAAACCAAGGGCCACCAAAACGCCTAGCGCCAATGCGGCCATTCCAAAGACCGCATTCGCTAGCCGCTGTGCTTCTTTCCACCGCTTCTGTTCGACTGCCTCTTTGAAAATCGGCAAAAACGCCGCCGTCAGCGCACCTTCTCCAAAAAGACGCCGAAACAGATTCGGCACCAGGAAAGCCATCGTGAAGGCCGACTGCTCGACGCCCGCACCAATGAATCGGGCTTGCAGCATCTCCCGCACAAACCCGAGAACACGACTGAGCATCGTGCCGGAGAACACTTTGAGGATATTTCGACGCAGACTGCTCATTTTGCTTCCGCTTCTCCCCGCCCCTCCGAAAGTGCATCGGCAAGCATGCGCAAGGTCTGCAGGGCGTCCCTGCCCAGCGGCGAAACAAATGCCGTGCGCAGATTTCCGGCAGAACGGAGAAACGGCCTCGCTTTCGTTTCTTCCGTTTTCGATTGCAGGACGAGGACACGCGCATCCAATTCGCGCGCACGGGTCAGAAGCCCGGCAAGATGGCGCGGCCCCGGTTCTTTTCCTTCGTGCTCCAATGCCAACTGCTCAAGTCCTGTCGCTTCGGCAAACCCGCTGTATGCCGGATGGCAAACGAGAAAGGCGCGCCCCGCATAAGTCCGGCTCTTGAGATCCGCTACCGTATCGGCAAGCCGTTTCCGGTAGCCGGCCAGCGCCTGCGTGTACGCTTCCGCTCCCGACGGATCGCATCGCGTCAGTTCCGCGCTCACTTGTTCCGCGGCAACGCCCAGCCAATCCGGATCCAACCACGAATGCGGCTCATCATGTCCATGGTCAACCGCCGAAGCCGTTTCCGCCGGAACGCTTCCAAGCGGCAAAATCCGTACATTCCGGTAAATCGCCGAAAAACGCCCGCTCAACGCCTGCTCAAACGACATCCCGCTATGCGCAAAAAACGAAACCCGGCTTACCGAGGCAAATTGCCGCAACGTCGGCTCGTAGGTGTGCGGATTCTGGCCTTCGCCAATCAGGACGGCGCAATCCCAACGCCCCGCTCCCAGGGTTTCCACGAGTCCCGCCAGCGGCGGCAAGGTGGCCGCCGCATGGTGCAGAACGGCTCCGGCTTGGACGGCCGGAAGAAAAAAGGAAAAACAGGCTAGGAAAAGCGCAAGCCTCGTCAAAACCGCTTTCACGTCGCGCATCCGTCTCTTCCTTTTTTTTACCGCCCGGAAAGGGCACGCTCGCGAGCCGCGAGAAAGGCGCGGGCAACCGACGCGGGATCCGTCGATTTCGAGAAGGCCGAAACGGCTGAAACGCCGCCGACCCCCGTCCGGTAAATCCCCTCGGCACGCTCGACATTGACGCCGCCAATCGCAACGGTCGCAAGGCCCGCGCAAGCTTCGACAATGCGCCGCAACCCGTCCAGCCCCAACGCATCCGCCGCATCCTCTTTCGTTCCGCGCGCGTCATACACGGGTCCGATGCCGACCGCGTCAACCACGGCGCGATCGACCGCACGCGCCTCCTCTAGCGTCCGGACACTCCAGCCGATATCCATACGCCGCCCGACGACATAACGCACCGCCTCCGGCGGCATGTCATCCTGGCCGACATGCACCGCTTCCGCATCAACCGCAAGCGCAAGCCCCGGCAAATTGTTGACACACAGCGGAATTCCCCGCGCCCGCAACAGTTCGCGAACCCGTTTGCACCGCTCGTAGAGCCGGCGTCCGTCCGACTCCTTGTCTCGATACTGAACCAAGGTCACGCCGCCGGAACAAGCTTTGTCGATATTCTCCAGAAAATCCCCGACATACCGCGAGGGATTGTCCAAAATCAAATAAACCGCATACTGGGAGGGATCAAGGACACTCATGCTTCAACCGACACCTTTCCATTCCGCATCAAAACCGCGGCATCGACTTCATCCAATGCATCAAGATAGGCAATCTGAAAGGATCCGGGACGGCTTGATACGCCTTCCGCAATCTCGCCGGCCAGGCATACGAGCAATGCCGCCGTCACCGCCGCCGTCATCCAATCGCCGTCGCACGAGGCGCAGAGTGCCGCACAAAGCGCCCCTTGGGCACAGCCGACTCCCGTCACACGTGTCAACAACGCCGTTCCATTCGAGCAACGGATCGCTTCCTTGCATCCCGCGGCAACAATCAAATCGACTTCGCCCGTAACCAATACAGCGCCACCCGTCTGCTCCGCAATGGCACGCGCAGCTTCCGCCGCCGCCGCAACACCTTGCGTGCTGTCGACGCCTCGACCCGTGACAAGCCCCCCGCCCAAAGCCAGAATCTCGCTGGCATTGCCCCGAACCATCGTCGGTTTGCTCCGAAGCAACTCTTTCGCAAACACCGTGCGAAACGGCAACCCGCCAACCGCAACCGGATCCAAAACCCAAGGCCGCCCCGCTTTCACGGCAGATGCAACCGCACGCCGCATGCCTTCCGCCTGCTCCCGCTCGAGCGTTCCGACATTCACCAGCAACGCACTCGCAATGCCGGCAAAAAGACCGGCTTCTTCCGGATCGTGAATCATCGCTGGGGCTGCACCGGCCGCCAAAAGAACATTCGCCGTAAAATTGGTGACCACATGATTCGTCATGCAATGCACAAGGGGAACATCTTGGCGCATTTTTGTCAAAAGCTCACCGGCTCGACGCAAAATATCGGTATTTGTCATATATTTCGACTCCTGTTTTTTTCCCTACTTCTATCCAGCAGGTTTTCTTCTTTACCGGAAAAATCCTACCATAATCATCCCTTTGTTTGCTACTCGCCCTTCCATCCCGCGCCTCGGGTCTTGCTGGGCGCAGGCTCTGCGCCCCATTGGCCGCCGGGTCTTCCCGCCCCGTGGCGGCTCGCTACCGACCCGCCCGCCTCCTTGTCTCCGCTTCTGGAAATCTATCCGGAAACAATCTGTCACTAGAGACAGATTTCTTCCGGAACACAGATTGACGCATACATTCCTATTTGATACATTTTCCGCATCTGTCCGTGTGATTCAAAAATAGGACCAGAGGGGTACAAGATGACAATATCTAAAATTTTGGCGTTCGGATTGTCGATCGCACTCGCGGCCACCGGCTTGGGTGGCGTAGTCTGCCAATGGAACAACGAGGTCGCGCGCGGCGACTGGTCGGATGCGGCCAACTGGACCGATGGCGTCGTGCCGGGTCCCGAAGACGCCGCTTCGTTCAACCTCGCCATCGGCGAGGCCGTCACGGTCGATTTCCCCGATACCTTGGGCGAGCTCAGCGTCACCAACCTCTGGATCAAAGGCGGCGGATCGGTCACCTTTCAAATGCCCGAATCCGTTTCCATGGTCGTGACGGCGACCTCGGCGAACGCCAATACGCTCGGCGGCGGACGCGACGCAATGGCGATCCGCGGCGGATCGACCTTCATTCTGACCGGCGGAGGCACGATTTCCAACCTGGAATCTCAGGCCAACCAGCCGTACAACCAGCTACAGATGAGCGAAGTCAATTCGCGGCTTTTCGTTACGGGCGGTTCGAAATTCAAATTCGCCGCGCGCATCCCCGTCAACGGCATTGCCAATGTAAACGCATCGACCACCCAAGCCCACAAGGATACCGAAATCCACGTGGACGGCGAGGGGAGCGTGGCGACTTTTTATGCCAATTTCGCCGGCATCGGCACGCGCATCTATGCCGAAAACGGCGGCACCTTTAACGGCGCGGCTTTCAGCCTCAAAGACCTCTGCCCTCCGGATTTCGGCATCGTCGCCACCAATAACGCCCATCTGAACCTCACGGTCACCGGCGGCACCCTTCTTTCGGGCAACCCCGGCACCTACCTGATCGACGATTCGTCGACCGCTGTAATCGATGCCACTGAATTCATATCCTTGGCGGACGGCTCGTCTTTCACCATCAGCGGCGGCTCGACCCTGTCCGCAAAAAAACTCTCGCCCGGCTACAAGGCGTGCCAAAATCTGACCGTTCTTGTCACTAATGCAACGGCGGAAGCGACACAATATCTGCGCATCGGCGCCTCGCAGGCGGGAACGCAGAACAATCTCGGCAAAACCGAAACCTACGGCTCTACCAACACCACCTTGCGCATTGCCGCCGGCGGAAAACTCAACCTCGCCGCCTCGGTCGCCAACCCCCTTACCATTGGCTGGACCTCGACCGCCGACACGCTCTTCGTCGATGGCGGCGAGTTTACTTCGCTTACAACGCAGAAGATGATCGTCGGCTACACCAACTGCGTCGATGCAACGCTTAAAATCCGCGGCGAAACGGCGACCATGGACCTAGCCGGCGGCTTGGATTTCCAGCTCGGCGGCGAAACCTATCCGGCTGTCGGCACAACGCTCGCTTGCGAACTGCCGCTCAATCGCACCCGTGCCGCCATTGTTGCCAATGGTGCTGTCACCATCGCACCGGGAACAAAATTGAAAATTTCCGTTCCGGAAGACGCTTTCGGTGTCTATACCCTTCTGGAGGCGCCATCCATTGAAGGCACTTTCGCCGCGGCCGACATTGAAGTCGAGGGTCGGTTGAAGGTCGATGTTCTCCAAGATGGCAATTCCGTTGTTTTGCGCGCCAATTCACACGGCTCCCAAATCATCCTCCGTTAAGTCCGTTCTCGGACAACCATGAGCAAGATCCCTTCAGAAGCCCTGGAGGGATCTTTTTTTTTTGAGATGTAAGGTCATCCCCCCCACATCCTCCCGCCACCGGCTTCATAGCTCGGGAGGGACGAGCTTCCGCTCGTCCGCAGCACAATCGCCAGCACGGGCGCAGGCCCTGCGCCACCCGCGCCTCGGGTCTTGCCGGGCGCAGGCCCTGCGCCCCATTGACCGCCGGGCCTCCCGGCCCGGCCACAGAAAACCACTGGCATCAAACCACTGAAAAATGCTATTCTTCTTGCATGGTATCGATGCTCCTGATGATCCCCTTTCCGGGTATTGCTCCGATGACGGAAATCGGAGAAACAACCGTCATAACAAGCGTGGTTTCGCATGCATTCGTCGGCTTCAAAACAGCGGCAATCGTTGTTGCGGAAGACAACCCAGACGGCGAAGCAATCTTCATCTCGGGCAATCTGCCGGGACGTCCGAAGGGGAAACTCAACGGAGCATCCGAACTCCATCGCGGCGATCGCGTGGAAATTCGCGGCATGCTTTCCCCGCTGCTGTTCGAGCCGGGCATCATCGTTTCGGAAATGACCCGTCTCGGCCACACGAATCTACCGCCCGCAAAGCTGCTCTCCATCGGCGCACTGGATACAGCCTCGATGAACAACCGCCGCGTGCGCATTCGCGGTATCCTTACTTCGGCCAAGCCCCGCGTAACCGAATGGGGTGGACACCTCACATTGCTGACCGTTGCCGATCGCGAGGGCGAAATCGCCGTTCGGCTCTCCCGAGAGATCGCCTATGACGCAACGCCTCTCGAAACCGATTACACGCAGTTTATCGGCTCGGAAGTGGAAGTCGAAGGGGTGTGCATGGCGAGCTTCAATTCTCGCCGCGAATTTCTGCATACGGAAATCGAATCCCGCGGCGAAATTCTTGTTCGCATTCTCCCCGGGCCTCCGGCGCAACCGCAACCGCTTTCCGATGCCGGACTCCTCGGCTATTCCGTTCCGCAAAATCCACTGGTCCCGATCGCCCTCACGGGAACCGTCACGTTGACACGCCCGGGTGACAATGGCTTTATCTTGCAGAGCGATGACCACGCCTATGCCGTTTATCCCGAAGAGTCCGGACTTCTTCCCTCCCCCGGAATAGCCATTACGGTTACGGGATTTCCGTTCCGTCAAGACCACTGCGGTGCGCTCCAACACGCCACCATCGCTCCGGCTCCGGCTCCCGTCACCCCACCCGAACCGCTCCCCATCGATCTCGCCGATTTGACAAATATCGAGGAAGGCGCCTATTGGATGTCGGAAGACTATTACCATCGCTTGGTCACCCTCAAAGGCCGCGCCGGCTCTGTCCGTTCTCTCGGCGATGGTTTGCAATTCGAACTCTCCGCATCCGGGAAAAGCTGCCGCGTACGCCTGTCCGGTGGTGCTTCGATGGCATTGAAAAAACAGTTGGAAGATGCACCGCTCGTCGAACTGACAGGCGTGTTGGCGCTCAAGCTTTCCCGCAGTTCGGTCTCCATCCGCTATCTGTCGGTTGCCGAGATAACGCTCGATTTACGCTCCTCCGATGATATCGTGATTCTGCCGGATTCATCCTACCGGATCAACCGGCTGAAACGGTCTTTCGCCACACTCGCCCCCGCCCTCCTTCTGCTGTCGCTTGCCAGTGTGGCCTTCCTGCTCTTTCGTCGCCGCAGCGAAAAATCGCGCGCAAAGGCCATCGCGTCCGACCGGAAACGGATTGCCGCAGAATTGCACGATACCATTTCCCAGTACCTCGCCGGCGTCAAAATGGTGCTCGACAATTTTATCCATTCCGCTCCGCAACTCGATCCGAATCAACACGAAGCCCTTGCCGCCGCCGGTGAAATGCTCGATCTTTCGCGGCAAGAAATCCGAAATGCCATCCATGATCTGCATAGCGATGAATTGATGGCAAAATCACTCGGCGAATTGCTTCGCCTGTTCGCAGAGCGTTTGCAGGCCGCCAATCCATCGCTCGCCATTTCCGTCAAAACCGAAACATTGTCCAACCGGATGATCCCCGAAACCAAACGCGCACTGCTGGCAGTCGTGCAGGAAGCCAGCGCGAATGCAATCCGTCATGGCAAGGCCACAGAACTCTCTTTCGAGTTGCACCAACTCGGTCGACATGGCTTCGAAACGTCCATTTCCGATAACGGGATTCCCTTCGACCCCGATCAAGCCCTGGGAGCCGAAAGCGGACACTACGGACTCAACAATATGCGCGAACGCGCTGAACATGGACACTTTTCCATCCACCGGAAGACGGCCAACGGCAAAAATCGGCTGATCATGAAAGGATTGACCAAATGAAAAAAATTCGCGTCGCCATTATCGATGACCACAGCATCGTTCGGCTCGGCATCGAACTTTCATTGCGCCTTTTCAAAGACATGGAATTTGTCGGTGAGGCGACGAACGGTGACCATGCCGTCGATTTTCTCGCTCGTGTCAAGCCGGACGTCCTCCTTCTCGACATTCGCATGCCCCGCAAAAACGGCATCGATGCTCTCGCCGAAATCCTCGCCGCCAATCCCGCCGCCAAGGTCATCATGCTCACCACAAGCGGAACCGATGAAGATGTCTACCGCGCCTTGAAATTGGGTGCCAAAGGGTATGTTCTGAAAGCCGAAAAAGCAAACGACGTCATCGAGGCCATTCGAACCGTTGCCGCCGGCGGTTCCTACATTCCCGAACCGGTGCGCGTCATCTACAATCGCCGCGTCGAACAGCCAACCTTGAAACAAGCGGAAATCGAAACGCTCGGCATGGCGGCAAAAGGCATGAACAATAGCGAAATCGCAACCGCTCTCGGACTCGCCCCCGTTACCATCAAAGTGCGGATGAGCGCAATTTTCGCCAAACTCGATGTGACCGACCGCGTCTCTGCCGTCAATGAAGCAATCGCACGAGGCATTCTGCCCCCACGCGCATAGA
>JBJEVW010000127.1:12071-15086 GCA_051884735.1 Kiritimatiellia bacterium
CGCCGGGTCCCGTCGCGGCTGGGCGCGATGTCGGCCGTCGGGACTCCCGTCTCCCTTCGCCGCCGTGCCACGCACACCATGTCCCCGCTATCGATGGTGTATTACCCCGCGCGTTCTTCCAATATGAAAAACGCGCGTGGGGCTTCCGCCGTCACGCGCGCAACCATATCAGAATCAATGTCGCCAATCAGAGTCTTGCGCACGCCATTCCGTGCGCATTGAAATCGCCCTTAACGAAGGATGATCAGAAAACTCTCGGCTGCAATGCGCAAAACACCGGGACCTGCCAAAGCACAATCGGGCGAATTGTCGGCAATCGTCGTCGACTCGTCAATCACCACATCGAGCTTCTTCTGCGAAGAGTCTGCCAGCCAAGTCCAACCATTCTCTTCCGCTTCCGCAAGCGTGTAGTCGCCCGGCACAAGCTTGAGATCGACACCATCGACCACGACATTGCCGACCGTTACCGTCGCACCGGCCAAATCGATTGTGGCACCGATATGATAGGTCGTGTTGCCGTAGGTGTATTTCTCAAGCGCGGCGACATCGAGCGTCTTGAAACGGACATCACGCGTGAACCGCACATTGGCATTGGTCGAGGCAACCAACGTGAAATCACGGTAGTCTTTCGCGAAATCACCCGTGTCGGATTCCGCCGGAATCGGGGTCGTGGCATAGTTGATATACTTCTTGAAGTCGTTGTAGGTCTTCGGATTCTTGACCACGATTTCCTGCTCGACCGGGGTGTTGATGAAGACGGTGCCGGCACCGCCCATTCCGCCCCAGCCTTCACGAATGGCTTGCGACTCGCAGACAAGACGCAATGACTTCTCGCACGTATTTGCATAGAGTGCTATGCGCCCGGCCGAAGCGCCGCCGCCGATGCCGTCGGTCTTCTGTGCTCCGGGAACCGATGTACGGTAAATGCCGGAACCGGAAATCTTGTCCGCGCGAATGTAAATCGAACCGCCCGAACCGAAGGCCGCATACTGCTGCTCGCCATTGGCAAGCACCGAGCCGTTGTTCACGAACTCGCCCTTGACTTCGAGAATGACCGCACCGCCACCTCTCGACATCTTGCCGGAATTGTCGGTACCGGTTGCGCAACCGCGTCCGTTCAGTACCGGCTCCGCCAAATTCCCGTAGGGAATATTTCTTTCGTATGTCGTGGAAAAGCGCGTGAAGCCAGCCGAACCACCCGTACCGACATCGCCGCCGTATGCTCCCAATTTCGGGTCGGCAGCCAAATTCTCGAAGAGCCCGAGCCCGCTGACGTCAATCGCTGCAGTGCTGTCAAGCGTCAAATTGCCGACTACCGTCAAATTCAGGCAATATTTCTGCGTCTTGCTGGTTCCATGGCTCGTCTGCTGCAGCTTGCCGCCGGCAATCGCCATGTCGCCTTCAATCGTCAGATTGGTGAAAGCGCCGCTCTCGGGATAAACGGTTTGAATCGCCACCGATTGCGTATAGTTCGCTTTTTGCGTCCACGAAACGAGCGAATCGGCCAAACCATTCACGCCGCCGTCATAGACCATCGCCACATTGGAATAGTCGCCGTCCAACACGATGATGCGCGAGGCTTCGTTGTTGACATTGGGGACTTCCCCAAGCGACCAGTTGGCGGCCGTAGAGGCAAGCCCATCCCCCGATGCCGAACCGACCCAAATGTTGTACGTTGTCGGCATCGTTTCGTTCAAGATGGTAAAGCTCGCCGTTCCCGTCATGTCGCTGACGGTATCGAGATCCTGCAGCGACAGCGAAACGACGACATCCTCCAGCTTGGCGACGTCAATGAGCGGCGTGACTTCGAAAACGGCACTCGCCTCGCCGGCAGGAATGGTGACGGTTTCAGCTGGCTTCACCCAGTTGACGCCTTCCGAGCCGTTCTCCGAGGTGAGCACCGGCGAGACGGTCAGCGGCACCGAAGCGGCCAGTGCGCGCGAAATCCTGATTTGCGCATTGACAAGGCCCTTTTCGTTCGCATCCTGGATCTTTTCCAGCTCGACTTTGCCGATGTAGACCGAGCCGCTTTCGCGTGCGACCGTGCCGGCATCGTTGCTCGCCACGGCTTTCAGCAGATACGTATGCCCCTCGGGAAGGGACGCCAGCGAAATGGTTGCCGTACCGCCGGCCGCCGTTTCGCCTTCGCCCGTCAATTCGGTTTCCTGGCCGTCTTCATCGGTGGCGACGATCTTGACGAGCGCCGCATTTTCCGCGATCGAAACCGTTACGGTTTGGACACCGTCCGTTTTGGCAATCGCGCAACCCTTTATCGTCGGCAAATCGGCATTGTAGACGACAACGTCGGTGCGCTCGGTGCCGACCGCAAATTCGTCAGCATACGAGGAAAGTCCGTGATTGCCCGCAAACATGAGCCGCGTGGGGACGCTGTCGCCGATCAACTCCGCCTCGCCGGCGTCGCGCATCGCCGACATCGACAAATCCCACTCGTCCGCGACATTCCACGCCATCGCCCGGACCGTTTCCGCGCCGTCCGTCCCCGCGCCGATATCGACTTCGGCGTAGCAGAGGTATGTCGCGCCGCCTACCGGCTCGCCGTCCAAGAGGTCCACGAGAACGCGCGAGGTCGAAACGCCCTTCAGGACCAAAGCGAGATGGTTGACGCTGCTGTCGTCCTTGTAGACGGCAAACGCCAGCTCCTGCTTCGTGGTCGTGTCGTGCATCGTCGTGTATGCCCACCCGGAAGCATCGAGCCAGCCCGCGGCAAAATAGTTCTGCGCAACGAGTCCGCCGCTCTTCGCAGGCAGCTTTTCAAGCGTCGTCGCAGGCGCTTGAAGCAGCAGCCGGAAGCACAGTTTGCCCGAATCGCGCTTCAATAGATCGGTCGCCAAAACTTTGCATTGGCCGCGCCCATCGCTAATGGCGCTCGTACCCGAAGTGCCGACCGATCCTTCGCCGACATAGGCCGCCGCCGCAAGCGACGAAAACGCCGCCGGGAGGGAAAGCCCGTTGTTCGGACGCGAACAGACGACCGCCGTGCCGATGTCGCCCCAC
>JBJEVW010000128.1:0-3552 GCA_051884735.1 Kiritimatiellia bacterium
TGTCCCAAAGATTAGCAAGATTGATTTTTGGGTTTCGATGGTTGCGGGGATTTTAGCCACAAAGAACACAAAGAGGGGCACAAAGGGAGTTTTGAGAGGCGACGGTGCGCGGTGGTGCGCGGGATGGCTACGGGGCATGGGCGGTGCGCGCGGGATGGCACGGCGGTGCGCGGGATGGCGCGCGCGTGTGGTGGGCGGCGCGAGCGGCAAGGTGCCGCCGCCAAGTGGCGTCGGGATATCCGTATGTGGAAATTTGGGTGTTTCAGCTTGGTTGTTCGTTATTCTCTAACCTTGGAAAGTTCAAAAGGGGTCTTTACCTTCTCGGCGTCAAGGCCAGTGATTTTCCAGAAGTCGGAGGTTCCGTTTTCATAGTTGATGCGGAGGAACAGATTCGTTCCGACAGGATGGAATTTTGCGGATGAAACGGGCTTTAGGAAAGAGGGGCCGAGTTTTGTCTTGATCTTCAGTAAGTTCCATTCATACCTAAACATCCAAACGGAAAAACCTTCAAAGCGGTCGTTTGCGAGGTAAATTTCGCCCTCGTTGTTGCGATAGACGTCTAGAATTCGATCCGGATCGGTATCCGCATACGGCCAAAAGAGATTTTGTGTGGAATAATATGGACGTAAATCTGTTCCCTTTTCGATTGTTTGTCCATTTTGGTTGAGGATTATCCATGTGAAACTGTCCCATGCCGTTAAGACAGGGTTCGTTTCTGCGGATGCATTTCCGGTTTCATCCGAGACTACATTTCGGGACGGAAGATTCCAATTATAATTCCTTTCGGCCTTTGCAATAAACGTGTATCCGCCGGAAAGGTGGTTTGTGGTGGCGGAAATCAAGCGATTGGTCATGGTCTGCCATTCTTTCGGAATGGAAATAGGTGAGCCTTTTTCGCGAATGGCTTCCGTTTTTCCGATGCGCCAAAAAACGAAACCTTTCTCTCCGGCTACGCAGGATACGAGATAAGTCGAACCTTTTGAATCCGAGAAAAAACGTGTTCCGTATGTGGGAGGAAAACCAACGGAAACGGAGGTTTGATAACACTTTTTGAAGTTCCATTTGGAGTCTTTTTCCCAGACTGAAAGATGGTATTTCGGTTCACCAATGAAGTAGCCGGATTGACTGGAGTAGAGAATCAAAAGTCGGTTGAATTGATCGCGACCTACTTTCACCTTGCTAAACAATTCAAATTCTTCGCGTGATTCGGGTTCATTCTCCGGATAGCCATACTCGGAGTCCCAGAACAATTTTTGTTGCCCTTCGGGCGAGTCAACATAAACACGAAGCGTGTCGTAACAAGACGGGGCATAGCCGTTGGTTTCCGGTTTCCAGTATCGATGAACTGTTGAAACAAGGCGACACGGACCTTCAATCAGATTGGTCGTTACGGATAGGAGCTTTGATTGCCGCTCTATTGGAGGAGAAGGATGTTCTGCGTTTGCATGATTGGAGAATGCAAGCGAAAAGAAGAAGATTAAAACCCCAAGTAATTTTCGTAGCATTTTATTTCTCCTCAATTGTTCTTTCACGGACGTTCGGACATTCCCAATCATCAGAACCCCTATTTATGTCAAAAAACTGTTCAAAGTCATTAAGAATAAAGTTTGGACGAAGAAAACCGACTGCATCAAGAGAGTTGCGTTCCCACTCACCAATTGTTTCAAAAGGTCCATTTCCATATGAAGGGTCATAATAATGGTCGTAAATATAAAATACGGCATGTTCTGAAAAATGCTTTTTCCCTGGATTATTGGTTCCTTGTCCAGCGATACCAAAAAGTGATGTCGGCCAAGAATAGCATCCTTTGGAGGTCTCTTGATTTTTGACGCATAAACCTCCTGTCTTTCCTTCAAGCAATGGTGATACAACATAAATCTCTACACAATTACCATCACGAATTCCTTGCGCTCTTATACATTCTCGTAAGAAATCCGCCCATGCTCCGCACCTACCGTCATTATTTTGAAGTAAAGCTGAAACCGTAAAAATTGAACTTGAATTAGATACACCTCTATAATAGCCCATAGGAACCGCATTTGGTGTATCAGCGCGAACAATACTTCTTATTTTGAATTTTTCCCAAATAGCTTCAAAAACATCATTGAAATTTGACATTCCCTTTGCGCTTTCACATCCGACACGAATTACGGTGTGAAATAGTCCTGTTATTAAGGGCTGGCGCAATGTAATATAAGCCGGATTTACACTTCGCCCCGCCGGAATTTCTCCTGGAATACCAACAACAGAAACCGTCCAATTGATTGTCAGGGGATTGTAAAAATCGACTTTTAATGGGAATGCTTTTACACATTCAACATTTTCGATAGATAGTTCGGTTCCATTGATCGTGGCAGGCATTTCCGGAAATGCCAATCCGTTCGGACCGGCTCCTTTAACTGTGCATGTCCAATTCGCGGGCATGTCCGGAATCTCCCATTTTGCAGAGACGGACATCTTTGTTCCACTCGTAAAACAAACGGGGTATTTTTTATCGCTCGTATCATCTGCGTCGCCATCAAGCGGAACAGAAGAATCCAACCAATGAGGTGGAGCGTATGGCTTTGAATTCAAATCTCTCAAAATCGTATTCAGGCCATCTCCACCGAAGGAAACCTCTTTCAGCAAGATTTGAGGAGCCTGCCGATACTTGATTTCATCAAAGGATGTATTGGCGTTTTCATCGCCTTTTGTGTGTTCACGCTCAAGACGGATGGTATGAATCCCGTCTTGAAAAGGGATGGCCTTATTGCGGGATACTTTGAAAGAGAGCGTTTTGTTGAATGAGGTCCAGACGGATCGTGGAATTCGGTACGGAGATTGCACCGGAATCAGGCCGTTTGCAGTTTCTTCGTAGACATCCAGATCCGTGTTCCAGAGCAAATTCATATCCGGAATTTTTTCGCCATTCTGCCATTGGAACATATCGTCCAGGTTTTCTTTCGGACAATGGACGACAAAAGTGCGGTTGGTTTGATCGGTAATCCAGAGGGGCATTGCGTCCTCAAGTGTTTCATCCGATGGTGCGTCGGAGCCAACCCAATCCAGGTCGACGGCGGGAACGGTTATGTGAAACGGATTCTCGCTACCCGTTCCTTGACCGGCTCCCGTGCCGATCGGTCGGAGTGTTCCATCGATATGGACAAATTCCTGGGAGGAATAAGCGTTGATCAGAACATACTCGTGTTCCTGAGGAGACTTCGGTCCGGGAATCCAAAGTGTTTCGTCGTTTATCGGGGCAATTTCCGAGTGTTTCAACAAGGCGCGCCCTTGCGGGCGAATGCGTAGCGTTTTGGCGGCCGGTCCGGTTTCAATGGGTATGGGAACGCGTTTTTCGCTATGTGATTGAACAAAGACAATTTCTTCGTCTGCTTTCTCGGCGGCATGGGAGGAGAGGGGTAGAATGATGAAAAGAAGCGAGATTGCCAGTACGGAATATTGCGTATAGCAACGCTGTTGCATACGAAGCACAGGGAAAGGAATGACAATCATAAAACCACTACCATCCCATAGAAATGCAAAAGCCCCCGGTAACGCAACCTCATCGGTTTC
>JBJEVW010000129.1:0-3551 GCA_051884735.1 Kiritimatiellia bacterium
TTTCCAAACGGCGAGCCGCCACGGAGAACGCAAAGAGTGGTGCTTTGCGCCTAGGGATTGGACACTCGGGAGGGACGAGCTTCCGCTCGTCCGCGACACCCACGCGCGCATCGCATGCGAGCCAACCAAAAAAATCTCGTACGTCTTCGCGTGGGTAATGGATCTGCGTCCTCTGCTTGCCCGTGGCGGCTCGCCACCTTTGTGTTTCTTTTCGCGACACCATTCCCGCGCACCCATCCCACCCCCTCGCCCCCCCCAAAAAAATCCATCCCGTTCTTCCTCTGTGGCTTTTCCGCACCATCGGAATCCTACCCATCCTGTCGAAATGACTTCCCCGCTCACTCGCTCACTGCACGTGGCGGGTCGCCACTCGGGCCTCCCGATCCCGCCCACCGCTCGTTCGCGGCTTGTGCGTGGCAGCCCCCCTACCCCACCACCGCTTGTTCCCGGCAAGCTGCAAAACCGGAACAGGAACGCTTTTGCGCGAATCCGGACACCTCTTGCCAAGTCAAATAATAGACTCTTTTGCGTAGAAAAAGAACAATATGAAACCGCAGGACGTTTAGAAGCCAAAAAAGCTTTTCGACGGATGCCTGAAATGATCATACCGCTTATGCAACCTATTCATTTTTCATGATTTAAGAAAAGAAAAGCGTTCTTTTTCAAACAACTGGAGACCGTCAGATTTTTCGACGGAAAAAGGGCTCTATCCTTTCTTTTTGGACAGGATGAAAAATAGAACTTCTTGCGCAAAGCGTAAATTTTTGTCAAAATCCTCTTGAAAAAGACGTGTCTGCCCGTCTTCACCCGTTTAGGTGTTTAAGTTCTCTAAACAATCCCCAAAAGAAATCATTCGCAATGAAAGCGTTACGAAGTAAAACCGTATTTTCCGGGTTGCTCGGTATTATTCTCTTTCTTTTGACGTCTGGCGTACAAGCCGCCACCTGGACGACAGTGCAGGGATGGACCGGGAACTCGACTGCAACATACACCAGCCGCACGACTGGCAAGTACACGGTTTCGCTGGAGGACAATTTGCTTCTTCAAGAGGGAACAGCCATCTCGGTCGAAGGCAATACCAACACTTCGTTTATCAACACAGATGCGTTGTGCAACGGCACGATTGCCACCGGCTCGGGATATCGGAACGAAACCCATACATACAAATTGACGGCCGGCACGGTGGCGACAATCACGTTTGCCGACCCGATGTCGCTATATGGACTGCAGTTCTATACGTACTTCGACTCGACGACGCTTGGGATTTCAGATTTGGCAATTTCGAACGATGGCGTCAACTTCACATCGCTTGGCGCAGATTCGGTATCTGTATCGGCAATCTCCAATCCTACCGCCAACTTTGCCGCTTACGGCGGCTATATTCTCGAAGGCGAGACTGTCGTGGCCGATGAGCGCGAGACGCCTTGGGCGGAAAACGTGAAGGCGTTGCAGATTACGTTCGCCAATGCCGGCAGCTACATGGAGTGGGTTGTGCAAGGCTATAGGACGCCGGTATCCGCATATTCCGTCACCTTCTACAATTTCGACGGCAGCGAGGTGGTGTGGTCGAGCGATGCGGTCGAGCCGGATTCGGCGGTGACGGTGCCGGATCCGCCTGCACGGGATGGCTATTATTTCAGCCATTGGTCTCTCGAGCCGGACGGGACCGAAGAATTCGACCTGACAAAATTCGATGCGGTCGATCACAATTACACCGTTTACGCGGTCTATTATCCCGACAATCTGACGTACGCGGTCAGTTTCCTGAACCGGGACGGATCGGTTTACAAGACGATCGACGTCAAGCCCGGCGAATCGGTGGCGGAAGAAGATCTGCCGGTTCTGACGGATGAAGAGTGGTACAAGTTCGCCGGCTGGGAGGACGGCTGGCAGGAGGTGACGGAGCCCCGTCAAATCACGCCGGTCTTTATTCCGTATCACCGTGTCACACTTCTCGATGAAAAAGGAAACGCCTTGACCGAGCTGAAGGTGCTCAATGGCGAGACGGTCGTGATTCCGGACGATGTGGCGATTCCTCCCGCTTTGAGCTCCGGCGACGTGTTCGCAGGCTGGACGCCCGATCCGTCGACGCCTATTACGGCCGACACGACACTGTCGCCTGTCTATGTCCCGCCAAACTCCATTGTCTGGTCGCATGAATACTGGAATGAAAACCAATACTACGATAATTCAACGAAAGCCTTCTTGCCGGAATACAGCGAAGGCAACCTGTTGCTGACGCCCGATGCCGGCGTCGAGTTGCTGTGCTACAATCTCGCCGATCCGACTACCACGTATCCGGCCGTCTATACGCATGCGACGAATAATCTGCTGCATACATCCAGTTCATATTATGTTTCGCTTCCCGGTAAACTCGAGACAATGCTGGAAATCGTGTTGCCTCACGATGAAGTCGACACACAGCGCGAGGTCAAGTCGATTGTCGTCTGGACGAGTTCCAACAATAATACGACCGGGTATGTCGAAACCGAATTGAATGTCGTTTCGGTGGAATACAAGCTGAAACCGGATAGCGTATGGAAGCCCATTTCGGACATTGAGGAATTGAACGGCTATGTCGCTCCGTACAAGGAAGGCGCGACTTCCGCATACGGGAACCGCATCGAGGTCGCCCGCCGCGATGGCAGCGCGTTGATTCGCGCGGCATACGCCGTCCGGCTCTGTTTCGGTCCGACCAGCACCGGCGAAGGCACCCGTCTCGGCGAGATTCAGGTATTTGGCGGTTCGGTCCGCCCGAGTTTCTCCCTTTTGATTCTTCGCTGATGAAGAACGGAGCTTGAAGAAAGCATGCTGTTTCCAGAAACTTCTGCGTGTCATGTCGCCGACACGCAGAAGTTTTTTTTTTTTTTTGACAACGCGGAACGCCCGAAGAAACAACAAAAATCTCTTTGTGGCTTTCTCTTCCCGTTCCTTGACCTTTGTGTTCCTATCCATCCCGCCCCACCGGTGTCGGGACTCCCGACCCCGTGGCGGCTCGCCACTCGGGACTCCCGACCCCGCATTGCGGTTCCGTCTTTCTTGCGGTAGAATTGCTCCCGTTTTGTATCCAAAAGGACTTCACTTATGCGTATTCTCTCTGGCATTCAGCCCTCCGGAAAGCTCCATCTCGGCAACTACCTCGGCATGATGAAGCAGTGTGTCGAGCTTCAGCAAAAGGGCGAAACCTATATTTTCATCGCAAACTACCATGCGCTTACCACCATCGCCGATGCAGCCCTTTTGCGTCAAAACACGATGGACGTGGCTCTCGATTTTCTCGCGCTCGGCCTCGATCCCGAAAAAACCGTCTTCTTCCGTCAAAGCGACGTCCCGGAAGTCCAGGAGCTGACCTGGCTCCTCAGTATCGTGGAGCCCGTCTCGCGACTCGAACTGGCACACTCCTACAAGGACAAAATCGCCCACGGAAAAGAGGCGACCCACGCCCTCTTTTCCTATCCCGTTTTGATGGCGGCCGATATCCTGCTCTACCAGTCCGATCTCGTGCCCGTCGGCAAGGATCAGCGGCAGCACCTTGAAATCACGCGCGATAT
>JBJEVW010000130.1:0-14924 GCA_051884735.1 Kiritimatiellia bacterium
CATTTGGCCAAACGCATCGGGTTCGGTGCGGCGCTACTCTAATGCGTCAACCCTGTCGTGGTCTTCGATTTCCATTGACTTGTTTTGCCTTTTTTTGTATGATTTTTCGCTTGTTATCCTACAAAAGGGTCTAGAAACAATGGCTACAAAAGATACAACTCAAGAACATCCTACGAACAGCTCTGCAACCCGCATTTTGCCCCGCTCGGGGGCCCGCGTAATTGTAGAAGGCCTCGAATTGCTTGGATGCGAGACACTTTTTGCGTATCCGGGCGGTAGCATTTTGGACGTATTTGACGAGCTGGCGAAGTCGGAAAAACTGCATTTGATTCTTCCGCGTCACGAGCAAGGCGGTGCGCACATGGCGGACGCGTATGCGCGGGCCACGGGCAAGGTCGGGTGTTGTGTCGTGACCTCGGGTCCGGGGGCTACGAACATTGTGACGAGTCTTGCCACTGCGAACATGGATGGCGTTCCGATGGTTGCCATTGCGGGGCAGGTGTCGACCAAGATGATCGGCAATGACGGATTTCAGGAAGCGGACACGTGCGGCATTACGCGCTCGGTGACCAAGCACAACTTTCTGGTTCGCGATGTAAATGACTTGCCTCGCATCATGGTAGAAGCCTTCTACATTGCGAAAACGGGCAAACCGGGACCGGTATTGATCGATCTCCCGAAGGACGTCCAGGTTGCGAAGACTTCGGTTCCGTTTCCGACGGCATTCGACCGTGCGGGGTACAAGCCCTCGTACGAGGGGCATCCGCGCATGATTGCGCGTTTGGCGCAGTTGCTCAACACGGGCAATCGACCGCTCTTCTATGTCGGTGGCGGCGTCATCAGCGCCAATGCGACGGCGTTGCTCTCGGAGATCGTCCACAAGGCGAACATTCCGGTCACGACGACCTTGATGGGACTTGGCGCCTTTCCGGAGTCGGATCCGCTTTCTTTGCGGATGGTGGGCATGCATGGCTTGATTGCCGCGAACAAAGCCCTCAACGAATGTGATTTGCTGGTGAGTATCGGGGCACGTTTCGACGATCGTGTGACGGGCAAGGTGAGCGAGTTCGCGCCGCATGCCAAGGTTGCGCATATCGACATTGACCCGAGCGCCATCGGCAAGACGATTCGCTGCGATCTTCCGGTGGTGGGCGACATTCGTGCGGTTTTGGGCGAATTGGCTCCGCAACTTCGCGAAGCCGACCACAAGCAATGGGTGGATCAATGCCTGTCCTGGA
Organism: Kiritimatiellia bacterium; assembly: GCA_051884735.1. Taxonomy (GTDB): domain Bacteria; phylum Verrucomicrobiota; class Kiritimatiellia; order RFP12; family UBA3636; genus JAEDLN01. The sequence goes on from JBJEVW010000130.1 coordinate 1,239, forward strand.
AGGCGGAGGAGCCGTATACCTTCACGCCGCTCAGCGAGGACGGCATCATGCCGCAGTATGTCTTGACGGTAGTGGACCGGTTGACGAAGGGTAATGCCATCATCACGACCGATGTCGGACAGAACCAGATGTGGTCTTGCCAATTTCTGGATCATGAAAAGCCGCGCCATTTCATTTCGTCCGGAGGTCTTGGCACGATGGGCTTCGGTTTGCCTGCGGCGATTGGCGCGCAACTTGGATGTCCGGACAAGTTGGTCGTCTGCATCACCGGCGATGGCGGCATGCAGATGAATCTACAGGAGTTGATTGTCGCGGTCGAGCACAAGTTGCCTGTCAAGATCGTCATTTTGAACAACACCTATCTTGGAAATGTCCGCCTGTGGCAGGATTTCTTCTACAACAAAGTCCACTCGATGACGGTGTTGACGCGGCAGAACCGGCTTCCGAACGAGCACATTGAAACGAACGGGACGGAGCCGTATTTGCCGGATTTCGTCAAGATTGCCGAGGCGTATGGAGCCGAGGGGGCGAGGGTTGTGAAGAAGGAAGACGTCGAACCGGTGCTTCGCAAGGCGTTTTCCGACGACAAGGTTTGGGTGCTTGAGTTCATGGTGGAGCCGGAGGCCGATATCGAGCCGATGATTCCGCCTGGACATGCCATCAAGGATCTGATCCGCAAATTCAAATGAGGGGAGAGAAAATGGACAAGAAAAACAGACATATCATCAATGCGACCGTCGAGAATCAACCCTCGGTTCTCTCCCGGATTGTCGGTCTTTTCTCCGGTCGCGGCTACAACATCGATTCGCTCAATGTCGGACCTTGTGCCGATCCGCGTTTTTCCCGAATGACCATTGCCGTTCCCGGCGATGAGCGTGTGTTGGAGCAGGTGACCAAGCAGCTGAACAAGCAAGTCGATGTGGTGAAGGTTGTCGACCTCACGGCGGAACGGCACATTGTGCGCGAGTTGATTCTCGCGGAGATTGGCGCTCCGAAGGCGAAGCGGCTCGAGGTCATGAATATCGCCTCGATGATGCACGCCGAAGTCGTGGGCGTCCGGGAGAACTCGTTGCTTCTCCAGTTTGTCGGCGATGAAGATCAAGTCGAGGATTTCCTTCGCTTGTTGCGGCCCTACACCATCATCAATCTGGCGCGGTCCGGGTTGCTGGCGGTGATTCGCGGCGAATAAGCCTTGCCTGCCCGGCCAGACGGAGCAAGAATAATCGAAAAATGCAGAGAGGGAATTTCCTCTCTGCATTTTGTGTTTTTTTCGGGCGTTGTCCGGGGCGAAAGACCGGGAGTTAGCGGAAGAGGATGATGGAATAGAAGGGCGGCGAGAAGGATTTGAGGGATTCGAGCATCATCTCTTCGGGCAGCGCGAACAGATAGAAAAAGCGGATGTCATCGATTTCGCCATTCCAATAGCCGGCCGTTTGCGTGGCATAGTATCCCTTTTCGCCACCGCCGATGACGAGGGATTGCCCGTTGGATTCCTTGCCGGCGCCCCAGGCTTCCGAGGGCCAGGCGACATCCATGACCTTTCGGAGCGTTTGGCCGTAACTGGGCGTCATGAAGACCTCGTAGTTCGGCCAACTGTTTTTGAGTGTACGCCGGACTGCGACTTGCATCCATTCGCCGGGTTTCAAGTCGAGCGAAGCATCCGCCACGAAGTTGGTCTGTTTGCCGTTCCAGTTCTGGAGCGCGAGAACCGGGTTTTGTTCGGGCGTGAGATAGAGCGACCAGGGATTGTCGGAATTGCGGCCGAAGTTGTTTTTGGATCCGCGGACAAGAAGCGCGTCGGTTTCCGGGGCTTCTTTCGGGATTCGGTAGTAGCCGATGAAGGTCCAGACTTCGGCGGTATAGGTATTCGGAGATGTGGCATTGGAGCACGGCAGATTCGTACAGGCGACAAACGAAGTGTTGCCCGTGAATCCGCTGTAGGCAAAATCGAAACCGCCGAAAGAACCGCCTTTGACATTGCCGCGGACGACTCCATCGTATTTTGAATTGCCCGTGTTGCGGGTCGTCCGGATGGAAGAATCGGTTGTTTCGGCCGGTTCTTCGTCGAAAGTGTAGTGGACGGTCGATTCCAGATCGGACGGGGAGACGGCATAGGGTGCTTGTGCTTTGGGGAGGAGAGCGTCCAGCTGTTCGAGAGAAAGAGCCTTGCCGACCCAGAATGCCGTATCATCGACGCGGCTGCGAATCGAGCCGCCGTAGGCACGGGTCGATGTAACGTTTTCGCCATTCAATGCGGCTCCGAGGATAAGCGTGTTTCCGGGTGCGAGTGCGGCAAGCTCCGATCTTTTGTAATCGAGAATGGGTTTGACGAACGATGTTTCGCCGTCTGGAGCCATGTACATGAGAAAGCGGTGCGCGCCGTTTTCGTAGCGGGAAACGAGTGCCAGGGAGTACCATGTTCCGGGATTCCATGCCGAGTTGGTCGGATAGGTGTAGCAGGTAAAGCCGTCTTCCCCGGTAAACGAGATGCGAAGCTGTCCCTTGTAGGTCGCATTGGTCGGCATGACATTGATGTTCCATGCGACGGCGGCATTGTTGGTTACGGTAGAGGCGGCGCGTGCCAGGAAGAGCGAGCCGGAACCGGTAATAGCCGGGGATTCGAAGCGGCAGAAAAAGGTCCAATCGGCGCGGGAGAAAACGCTGTCGGCGTAAGCGGTCAGGTTTGTGGTGTAGACGGCGCCGATCTGATCGGAAGAGGCTGAAAGGTTGTTCGTGATGAGAAACGAATAACCGGTGGGGCTCTTTTCGGCGGTTGTGACGTGGGTCATATACGCCACCGTGGCGTCGTTGCCGTTGCCCGTACGGTCGCGGACGAGGCCGGTTCGCTCCACTTCATCGAAATTCCAGAGAAGGGTCATTCCGTCGTCCAGAGACAAAGCGGCCTGCGCGTTCTCCGGTGTCAGGAACGAAAACGAGAAAGCGAAACAGAATAGAAAAGCGGTGCAGATTTTCGGATTCATGACAGGATTCGGTTGTGCGGGTGAACGGAAATTGCGGGGGGAAGCGGTTAGCGGTTGCTTTGGACGACGCCGGAGCAACTGGCGCGCCAGACGATACTGGCGGCGAGGGTTGTCTGCCGCGGTACGGTGGGGGCGTCGCTTGCGATAAGGTTGCGCAGCTGCGTGAAGGCGGCATCGACCATTCCGGCAAGGTTCAGGTCGATGCTGGTGAGGGATGGATCGAGTTGTTGGCTGAAGACGGAATTGTCGCAACCGGCGATGCTGACTTGACCGGGGACGGAGATGCCGAGGCGCATCAGTTCGACGAGGCCGCCGATGGCGAGAATGTCGGTGGCGTAGATGATGGCCGTTGGGCGAGTGCCCGTCGCGAAGAGTTGCCGCGTTGCGATTTGTCCTTGCTGAAGTGTGACGTCGCCCGAGGTGAATTGAATGGTGGATTCGAGCTTCTTTGCGCTTTCGCGAAAGCCTTCGACGCGCGCGACCATGGTTGGAAATTTCTTGGCGGAGGCGACAAGGGCGATTTTGCGGTGGCCGATTTCGCGCAAGTGGGAGACAAGCCCGATCATGGCGGCGCGGGCGTCTGCGACGACGCTGAAGAGTCCGGTACGTGCCGTCAGATCGTCGAGAGCGACGGCGGGAACATTCAAGCTTCGGATTGCATCGCAAAGTTCACGGTCTGGCCCTCCGGTGAGCAAAACGCCATCGACGCGGTTTTCCCGGATGAGCGTTGGCAGGCCATCGCCGCGTTTAACATACTCGTGCTGGAGGTGCCAGCCTTCGGCGCCGATGCGCGAAACGACAGCAGAGAGCAGCTCGTTTTGATAGGAGTCGTCGGGGGTGGAACCGGTATCGCTGGAAACGACGAGGCCGATTGTCCGGTTCATGCCGCGGCGCATCGGTTGCGGCCGATAGCCGTGTTTCTCGGCAAACGCGCGGATTTCTTCGGCGCGATCGGAGCTGACGCCGGAATCATTGGATAGGGCGCGGGAAACGGTGCTGGGGGAGACATTCAGTTCCTTTGCAATTTGGCGAAGGGTCGGTTTCATCACGGTAAAAAGTGGAAATACGAAGGGATTGGGCGGAACACATTCACAAGATAGCGCATCTGTTTCGTAAATACAAGCAAAAGTTTTTGCCCAATGAAACAGAGGTGTGCGCGGCTCTGCCGCGCAGATGGAACCGCGGCATGCAAAACGCTCAGCGGGCGCGGGAAGCGAACCCCCGCCACGCCATGCGGCGCGGCGGGGGTTGCAGTGCGAGTGGCGAGCCGCCACGGGGCCGGGAGTGGCGAGCCGCCGCAGACGACGGGCTTACTTGCCCTCGATATTCACGACGGGGAGGGCGAAGGGGCCGCAAGGGAGATCGGCACCATTGACGAGGTTGCAGACAGGGTAGTCATCCCAAGCGAAGCGAATCGCGGTCGCATCCGGGGACGCAATCCGAATGACGGTTCCATCGATTTCGGCATCGGCCCATTGATAGGTTTTTCCATCGAAGGAGATCTGGAAACCTTTTACCTTTTCGCCATCGGAGGTTTTGAGACCATCCGCGAAATCAAAACGGATTTCAATATCCTTTCCGGTGCGGACGGCGGCCCGCGGAATGGGGCCGCAAGGGACGATCGACGAATCGCCGTAGGTGCGGACAAGCGCGAGGCGGGCGAGGCGTTCGCCGACTGTTTTCTTGTCCTTTGGATGGATGTCGGTATGGTTGCCGATATCGATGGCAACGGCGGTTCCGCACGCAGGTTGCGACTCGCCGATTTGCATCAATGTCCAGCGCATGGCGGCCCAATTGGAGTTGATGGGATTTTCATGCGTCTGCATGAAGGCGGCGAGTTGGACGAGGTAAAGCGGGAAACAACCGCCGGAAAAGCCCTTGCGCCAATCGGCGGACATTGCCGCAAAGAGGTCATCGTAGACCTCATGACGACCGACATCGGAGCAACCTTGATACCAGATGGCGCCCTTGATGGCGAGCGGGAAGAGGGGACGCACCATGGCGTTGTAACAAGAGGCGAGCGAATGGCTTCCCGGTTTATCGAGGTTTTCGGGAACAGGCGGCGGAACATACGAGAGGAAAGACCAGGTTCCGGCAAGCGGAACGGACAGATTTTCCGCAAGGGAAAGAACCATTTTGGAGGCATTTCCCTTTTGGAAACCGCCGGCGCCGCCGTTATCGGTTGCGCAGACCGCAATGGTATTCTTGCCGGCCCGAAGAAGGTTTGCGGGGATTTTGTAGTGGCGGTCGGCGGCGTAGTTTCTGGTTTCTCCGACGACTTTTCCGTTGACGTACGTGACATCTTTGTCATCAATCGGGCCGAGATGCAGGACGGGCGTCTTGGCTTCGGCGAGTTGTTTGGCATCCAATTCCACGGTACGGACATACCAGACGACGCCATCGAAGGAAGGGGCGACATGCTCTTCCATGGAAACCGGAAGCTCGACGGATTTCCAGGCGGAGAAATCGTAGCCGTCTTCCGTGGGGAGCTTTCCTTGTGCGTCGCGCTCCATAGCGGCGCAATCAGCCTTCCATTTGTCCATTTGAGCCTGAAAAGGGCAACTGCGATTCCACTCGTCGATTTGTTCGCGCCGTTTTTCGACCCATTTCGCGTAGTCGCCATTGACCGCGTGCAGGGCGTCGAGGGAGAGCCAGGTTTGGATTGGTGTTCCGCTCCAAGTTGCATCAATCAGTCCGATTGGAACATCCGGCAGAGCTTGATGGAGGGCTGTTCCGAAAAAGTATCCGCATGCGGAGAATTTCCGGACATTCTCGAGTGAAGTCGCCGGCTTCCAGGTTTGATCGCCGATATCATCGCGAGGGGTTGCCGCAGTGGCATTGGGAACGATGAACGTACGGACGGAAGGCAGCCGGTTTGTTTCCATGTCCTCTCGGCCGCGGGCAAGGCCCCAGTCGTAGTTCATTTCCATATTGGATTGGCCGGAACAGAGCCAGACATCGCCGAAGAGGATGTCTTCGAGCGTGACGACATCCTCGCCGCCGGAGAGTTTCAGGGTGTAGGCACCGCCTGCCTTTTGGGCGGGGAGGCGAACCATCCAGCGTCCGGTTTCATCGGCCGCGCCGGTCAAGGTTGCGACAACTGTACCATCCTTGGAGAGGGCCAGCGTGATGGAGGCATTGGGGGCGGTCCAACCCCAGACGGGGGCGGGAAGATCCCGTTGCAGAACGGCGCCGCTGGTGAAGATATGGGCAAAGCGCGGTGCGCCAAAGGCGGACGACGCCAATGCGCAGGCACAAGCAAGAGAGAGTGTCAATGAATGTTTCATGGAAATAAAGAGAAAGAGGTGAAACGTCCAACTATGATACCTGAAACCGGGATTTAGTTCCACCTGCCGGTGCGAGTCACCCTTATCCCGGAAATCCGGGATAAATGATTCCAGGTTTTCAATTTTGCCTGACAATACTAGCGAAAAAGATTTTTGCCAGACAAAAGAAAAGACTTTTTCCGGATTCCACCATAAACGCGGCGATCAACACCCGGAAAGAGCGCCGCACGAGTTTATTTGTTTCAAGCAGAGAGTGACGAGCCGCCACGGGGCCGGGAGGGCCGGCGGCCACGTGGGGACGGGCGGGTGGCGAGCCACCATGGGCGATGGAGGCGGACGGCCCCCCCGTCAAAAACCGAAGGTATGGGAGGCGGGATGTCAGGAGGAAAAATGGTCGAAGCCTTTTTTGGGGAGGAGCTTTCCTCCAGCTTCGCCATCGCCGTAGGTGACGCGGCCGCCATCGAGATGTTCACCGACGATGCCGATGGGGGTGCAGAGGATATCCGGAAACGCTTGCAGGAAATCGGTCAAGAAATGAAGATCATCCGGCGGAACGGAAAAGAGCAGTTCGAAGTCCTCGCCGTCGTCGAGCGCGTGCGCCAAAGGATCCGGCATTTGTTCGCATGTCGGGGAGAGCGGGACGGCGGGCGCGATAAGAAAAAGTCTGACTTGGCTCTCTTCGGCGATATGCCAGAGTTCGGAAGCGAGTCCGTCGGAAATATCGATGGCGCATCGGATCCCGCGATTCAAGAGCCAGCGACCGACGGCGAGGCGGGGTTCGAAGGAGAGATGGCGACCGGATTCGAAGGAGCGGCCGAGCATTCCCGTGACATAGAGGGAGTCGCCGGGGTTGGCGGTTGCGCGGCGCATTGCCTTTCCGGCAGGAACGGAGCCGGCGGCGAAGATATGGAGAGAAAGCGTAGCGTCGGATGTGGTATCGCCGCCGACGATTGCGATGTGATGGCGTTCGGCGAGAGATTTGATGCCTGCGTAGATGCCGTCGGCGACCGATACCGGGGTATCGGGCGGGGCGGTGAAGTCAACGAGAGCCCATTGCGGAGTGGCTCCCATGGCGGCGAAATCGCTAAGGACGCGTCCGAGGGCCTTGTGTCCGATCAGGTGCGGATCGGTATCGGGGAGAAAATGCCGTCCGGCGATGACGGGATCGGATTTGAGGACGAGTTCTTCGCCGGGGGGCGGTGGGGCAACGAGCGCGCAATCATCGCCCGCGCCCAGAATGACGTCCGGGCGTGTGACGAGTTGCGGGCGAAGGCGGTTGATGAGGCCGCGCTCCGAGAGGCCGGAAAGTGTGTCCATGAAGGTGGCGTGGATCTAGAATCCCATGTTGCGGAGATTGGCGAGATCCTTTTCGATGCAAGCGAGGGGCGTATCGGCGTAGTTTTCGTGTTCGACAACGAACCAATCGCAAGGTCCGACTTGAGCGGCGAGGGGGAGAAGGCTCTTCCAAGGGACGTCATCCTCGCCGAGGTAAGCGGCGGGATTGTCGGCCTTGAAGGGCTTCATGTGGATCGAGCGGATGCGGCCGGGGTTGGAGCGGACAAGCGCGATGCCATCGGCGCCGGCGAAGTAAGCCCATCCCATATCGATTTGGAAGTGGACAAGGGAGGTGCAAGCGCGGAGCATTTCCAGGATCGGGATAATGCCGCACGTGTAGTGGAATTCCATCGCGTGGTTGTGGAATCCGATTTCGAAGCCGCGTGCATCGGCGGCATCGGCGGTGGCATTCAGGAAAGAGAAGAAGCGCTTCCAGCCGTCAAGCGTTGCAACATCTTCGCCGCCGATCCAAGGGACGATGAGGCGGCGGCAACCGACGGCTTCGTAGGTATCGAGCGTCTTTTCCAGCTGGTTGGGGGCGAGGATTTCGCGACCGACGTGCGCGCCTTCCACGCGGAGGTTGTTATCGGCGAGCATGGCGGTCCATTCAGCGGGGGAATGGTCGTGCAAGCCGGCGAGTTCGACTCCGTCATAGCCCATTTTCGCAACGGCTTGGATGGTGCCGGCGAGGTTGTTCTTGCAATCTTCGTGGACGGAGTAGAGTTGAACGGCGATGGGCGTTTTCATGGTAGAAACGAGATGAAAAGAAGAGTGGAAATAAAAGGGAAACGTGAAAGGAAATCCGTTTTTTATCGAACCGGAAGAGAAACGCTTCAATGGGATTGTCTCACAGAGTCTTCTCGGGCGCAACGTGGTTTTGGCGCGAAAGCATGGGGAGGGGCGTCAGGCAAGTGCTGGAGCGGGCGATTGCGAGATGCGCCGAAGAAGCGTTGCGACCGTATAGGGGAAGGATGCGCGTGCGGTGGCGGATTCGGGACTTTCCAAGAATGCGTGGAGTCGCGAGGCGAAAGAGGCGGCCTGTTTCCGGAGACAAAACGCATGAAATCCTTCGAGCAAGGCGAGACAATCGCCAAGTGGTGGGAGTTTCGAGGGGGTGGCGAAGGCGTCTTCCGGGAAGAGGAGGAGGGCGCGTTCGGGGGTTGCAATTCTCGCGAGCAGGAGCCAGGGAATGGCTTCCGGGCAGGTGTAGGTGGCTGTTTCCGGTTTCCAGAAGGCGGCGTTGGCGGCATCGTGCAGTTGGATATGCGCGGTGCGGAGTTCGATTTCGGGACGAATCAAGCGCAAGGCGTGCGCCATGAGGGAGAGATTGATTGCATCAAAAGCCAGCTGAGCGGTCAGCAAAAGGGATGGAGCCGAATGGCCGTGAAGCCCGGAAGGTTCGCATGCGGTTTTGTCTTTGAGGATTTGATGCCGCTCGAGAAGCGTCGGGAAGACGGCGCGAAGTCTCGCGGGGGAGGAGATCCGGGCGCGATACAATTCGATTTCCGCCCACGAGAGAATGGGCGGAATCGTCCAGTCGCCCATCTGCAATCGATCCAGCGAGGAGAAAACCGTAGCGTTGAGATCCGGATTGCTTTCTGCGAGGAAAGCGGCGGCGACCGTCTCTATTGCCGATGACGGCATTTCGAAGGGCTGCATGGGACTGCGGACGGAAGGGGAGGCTAGACGGTTGCGAACGGGATATAGGCACCTTGCATCCCTTCCCGATAGGCGGCGAGGGTGTCTGCTGCGAGTTTGCAATCCGGTTTGCAGGCATGAAGAGCCCGTGCGACGTAGAGCTCGCGCAGCTGATCATTCCGGAGAGTCGTATCGTTGTATTCGGGACGATTGGAGGCGAGAGCCTGTTCAAGGGAGGTGATGGCGTGGCCGGATGCACCGGGGGTTTTGAGCAAACGCTCCAGTTCGGGCGCGGCTTCCGGGAGCGGGGTTTTCAAGAGAACCAAAGCAACGGAACGGATATGCGAAAAGGCATGCGCCATGGTGAGCGTGGAGAGTTTCTTTAGCAGCAACGCAGGCGAAATGCCGATGTTGGAGAGGGCGAGCAAGGAGACATCCATCGGGGAGACGGAGCGTCCAAACTGACCCATTCCGGTGTAATTCCAGCCATCGTCCCAAGGCTTATCCAGCGACCGAACGAGCGTGGTACGGCCGCTGTCATCGCTGAGGAAGGCAAGCATTTGCGCGGCGACCAAATCATCGGAATTCTGTTCCAGACGATTGCGAAGAAGAGGAATGGCGGACTTTGGATTGGCAAAAAGGCGTGCGGTGATGGTGTTTTGATCGGCGTCCGTGGCTTCCGGAATATGATCGCGATCGCTGAGAACGCGCTCGGGAAGAAGTCCCAGATCGACGAGTTTCTGTTGGATCGGGCGAAGCGGGACGGAACGGATGGCTGTATTCGAGAGGGAGGAAGCGGCCGCGATCAAGCCGGCGGCGAAACCTTGGTTTTGGACGTCTGCCTGCATGCGAATCAGGGGCATGGCATCGCGATCGGCGGAGACGGAAAGTCCGGTGACCAAGAGCCGATCGAAGTCTGCCGGAGTCAAGGCGCGGAGCGGGATATCGGCCGTGCGCGGATCGTGTGTCGGCGGTGCGACCATGAAGAGGGGGGAGAGGGTATATCCGTGCGTATCGAAATTGGATTCTGCGACGCAGACGGTATCGGCATAGGTTCGGCCTGCGTAGAAATCGACGGGATGGAGAACGATGTCGCCGAGGATGCGGCGGCGTTCGCGTGTTCCGAGGATAGAGGCCGTATCGAAATGCGTGTAACGGGCGTGTGCGGTTACAAAGGATCGGGTTGCATCCACGACATCGGAATCGAGAACGAACGTAAAATCGTTGTTGGTATAGGAAATGCCGGGTTGGATGGGGGAGACGCCGGCGCCTTGCACGGCGGGCTCGTCTTTAAGCGTATCGAGAGCGCGGGCGCCTGCGGCATCGGCGATATCGCCGTTTCCGGTCGCATCGACGACGCAATTGGTGCGAATGATGCCGGTGCCGTAGGGGGTGGCGACAAGGACGCCGCACAGGGATGCCAAATCATGGGGAGCTGCCTTGCGGACGAGGGCGGCGAGGCTTAGGGTTTGCGAGAAGACGGATACACCGGCGGAGACGGCTTCTTGCAGAAACCATGCGGCGCGCCAATCGCCATTGTAGGAACCGCCTTCGCGGTTGTTGTTGCGATTGCCGGGTTCGATGGCGTAGACGGCTTCATCGCCCTCTTTGGCAAAGCCGACACGGCGTCCAAACCAATAATTGCCGATGCGACCGACGGTCATGAGTCCACCGAGGATGCTCAAGTTTTCCGCGCAGATCGTGGATGCACCTGCGCGCCCTGCGGAAATGGCGGCGGGGGCGCCGCCGGTTCCGGCTCCGGCAACAAACACGTCGCACGAATCGAGGAGAGGAAATGCGTTCAGGTCAAGGGGAATTGTCGGGCAATTGCCAAAGCGTGGATATTGGCCGACACGCACGAGTTCGGTGGCGTTGTCGCGGATGTGCTCACCCGGGAAGGGCCCGAAGGAGACGGGGAGCGAACTGGAGGTTTCGGCCAGCAAGGCAAGAGCCTCGTCAGTGGAAGGAACGCCGACGAAGACGGGGCATTCCGCGGATGGTGTCGTTGTGGGACGGCTATTCCACTCAATCTCGATTTCTTCGGGGGCTTCCACGCAATGCGGATGGAATGCTTGGATTCGGAAGCGGTTCAGCGTATCTGCGATTTCGCGCGGCGTCGTTCCGGTGAAAGTGACGTCAGCCTCGACGCGAACGAGCGGGAAAGTGCGATCGTTATCGCGGATTTCGGGAATTTCCGTTGTGATGCGACAAGCGTCTCCGGCGGGATTGGCGGTGCCGAGGAAGTGGGCCGTGACGTGTTTGGCGCCGGGTTGAACGGGCGAGAAGCGGATTCCGGCGGAGCGGGCGAAGGTGGCGAAAGGGGTGCTATCGATGACAACCTTTGCTTGCACGGCCTGGAAGCCGGTGCGATCGCCGAAAAGGACGCCGCAGATGCGCCCCGTGGCGTCACGCATTGGTGCAATGGGACGCATCTGAAACAAGAATGGAACCTTGGCGGCAATGAGGGCGGCATCGGCTGCGGCCTTGATTTCACGCAGGGTTGCAAAGCGATCGTGTCCCAAAATCGTTTGAAAAGCCTTGGTGTGCGTATCGGACAGGCGAAGTGTCGCGCAAATGTCTTCCCCCAGGAATGTCCACGGCGTTCCGACAAAAACTTTTTTGTTTTGCTTGGACAGCTCGGTGGCCAGGGAAACGGCGGGGAGCGGTGCACCGACAAAGAGAAAATCGACAGTGTCGAGAATAGGAATTTGGATGGTCATAAGTACCTCATTAAAGCACTTTCCATCATACTGAAACGCCATGAATCATTCAAGGCGGAAACCCGATTCGGACATTCCGGCAGCTTTCAATCTGGCGGTCGCCTTTGACAACGCAAGTCTTGTTCTCTACAATGGTGGACCATTTCTCCTTTGGATCATCCATCAAGATGGCGAGACGGCTGTCATCGGATGCGTCAGCGCTAAAGGATACTTCTGGAACAGTGTGATGAACGTGTCGCCCATGCTGTGAGTCCCGGCGGGCGAGGAGAGGGGGCGATGTCTGCGGATTCCATTACGGATTCCAAACAAACGAGGCCTCTTTATCGGCGGCGCGAATCATCGCTTCCACAATGCTTTTTGCCTGCTCTTTGGCAGGTTTCATGTATTCGGGGGATTGTGCCTTTTTGGCAATAGCCCTTTCCGCCTGTATTTTGAGTGCATTGTCTACGCGGGTGGTCGATTTTCCCCCCGATGCAGACACCTTCCACACACGGGAATACTTTGGGTCATGAATGACTCGCGGCTGCTTGACGGTGAATTCAGGAAATGCCACTTCGTAAACATGCGGTTTCGAATCAGATGTCGTAATCTTGACATTTGCGAAATCGACGCAAATCAGCACTTCCGTGTAGGCAATATACTTTACCTCAACATTTTTGTCCTTCGCCGTCAACAGATCGGCATCCTGGACTTTGTAAACGGCAAGTTCTCCGATTTCCTTGACGGCGGTGATTTCTGTGATGACTTCCTCTATAGAACATCCTGCGAGAACGAGTATAGCGATGGCAAGAAAGACAATTCGGAAAATGGTGCGGGACATGGTTCAACCTTTCTATTACTATTTCTTCCATTCAACTGACACGGACAATCCGGGCGAACTCTGCCGATAAAAGCACTCGACCAGTCGAACAGTCTGTGCTTTTGCGGTTTTTACCGAATCTTGAGACATCGCGAGTTCGGCGACTTCGGCTTGAGCACGCTGTTCAGCCTTTTCCTTGAGGTTCAACTGTTTGGAAGCGGAAGTCCACAGCGACCGATTTTCGTCCAATACGACTTCCTTTTCATGGTGGACCTTAGGACTCATGACCTGCGGTTGCGGAAGTACGACCGTGAGTTTTCCTTTCTTGAGCTTACTGACGTCGTACGACACCTCATCCCAATCAACGGACAACCATGCCGAGCAAGGAATGCGGAGCAACATCTTGTCGTTGCCGGATTCTTCTTCAATCATCGAAACACTGTCGATTTGAAGGACATTCAAATTTGCAATCCGAACGAACCCGGATTCCGGTTGATGATCGCAACCGGAAAGCAAGGCTACGACAATGGCAATGGATGCAATGTTAGTGACTTTCATCTCGAGAGCCCTCCTGTGGGGTTTGCATTTCGGGTTCGCCGGTCAATACATTTCCATAGGAGTCAGTGATGACAATCTCGCCCTCAGACTCCTCCGGCGTATAGCCTGACTGGACCAATCCGAACAAAATGGCCAAAGCGGCCAATGCTGCGAGAATCCAGAAAGGAACGCGGTTTTTCGATGCGAATGATGCGCATGTCTGCGCAACGAGTTTCAGGATATCTTTCATTTGTTTATGTTGTTCCGATTTCGGTTAACTATTTCGTAATTTTATGTTTTTTTTTTTTTGCGTGTCAAGGGGCTCCTGCGTTCCGGGTGTGACCAAACTTTGTCATGAGTAAATGATGGCTCGAAAAACCTTTGTATTT